>JBGSJN010000068.1:0-13578 GCA_041741995.1 Bacillota bacterium | reverse complement strand
TAGTATCATTCATCGTCAATGATAAGAAAGTAGAATTAGCAGTAGAAAAAAATTGGACACTATTAAAAGTATTAAGGGAGAAATTAGACTTAACAGGAGCCAAACCTGGTTGTGAAACTGGAGATTGTGGAGCTTGTAAAGTTTTATTAGATGGAAAAGCAGTAAATTCTTGTACAACAAATATTATGAAAGTTCAAGATAGAACTGTAACAACAGTAGAGGGATTAAGCAAGGGCACAGAATTACACCCGATTCAAAGCGCCTTTATTGAAGCAGGTGCTGTACAATGTGGTTATTGTACACCAGGTATGATTATAACTGCAAAATCTCTATTAGATGAGAATCCTCATCCAACAGAGGAAGAAATACGTAATAGTTTGGACAACAATTTATGTCGTTGTACAGGTTATGTAAAAATAGTAGATGCTATTCAGCTAGCTACTAAAAAACTGGAGGAATCCTAAAATGAAAGATAATTTTAATCAAATAGGAAAATCATTTCCTATACAAGATGCAGCTTTAAAAGTAACTGGAGCATTGCGTTATACAGCAGATTTAAAGCATCCTCATGAACTTCATGCCAAGATGCTCTTCTCTCCTCATGCTCATGCTAGGGTTATCAGCATTGATACAACTGAAGCTGAAGCACTAACAGGTGTAGTGGCTGTTGCTCATACCTTTAATACACCACTTATAGCCTTTAATAGTGTAATTAAGTATATAGGTCATAAACCAATTATGGATGAGTATCTATTTCCTCGTATTGTTAGATATGTAGGAGATAGAGTAGCTGCTGTCGCTGCTGAAACAGTTGAAATAGCTGCACAGGCAGTTAAACTAATAAAAGTTGAATATGAGGTGTTACCTGCAGTACTGACTATTGATGAAGCTATGACACCAGGTGCACCTGATATCAACGGCAACAACAACTTACAATTTAAAATGGAAAAAAGTTCTGGTGATGTTGATGCAGGATTTAATAATAGTTACAAGATTTATGAATCAACCTATTATGTACCAGCCGTTCATCATGGTATGATAGAAAATTTAGCAGTAACTGCATCTTATAATCCAGATGGATTACTAACTATCTGGGCTCCTAGTCAAAAGAGTGTTCAGCATAAACAAATAACTTCAGAACTATTCAATATACCGATGAACAATATTAGAGTGATTACACCTGCTGTTGGTGGTGGCTTTGGAAACAGAAGTGACTATAGCAATAGAGGAATACCAGTTCTATTAGCTATGAAAACAGGAAGACCAGTAACATTGCGTTACAACCGTAGGGAAAATATTGTCGGAACTAATACCAGACAAGGAGCAAAGGCAACACTTAAGACAGGAGTAAATAAAGATGGGATAATAGTTGCCCAATATATGGATATGATAACTAACTCTGGTTCATATGCTACTACTGGAGGGCCTATGATACTAGGAGCTATGTCATCAAAGTTTTATAAAATGATCAAATGTCCAAACATGAAGTTCAAGGGCTCATCAGTTAATACTAACAACCCTATCGGTAGTGCGATGAGAGGTTATGGTTCCCCACAAGTATTTGCTGCAATTTGTGGACAATATAATGAAATAGCAAAAGATTTAAATATAGATATTACAGAGTTTTATGAAAAAAATCTAGTAGACCCTGACGGTATTGAACAATTATCTAAAAAATCCCTAGGAAATCCTCGTCCAAAGGATGCTATGCACAAGGGTATGGAGATGTTTGAATGGGATAAAAAGCCAATCAGAGAAGTTAGAGAAAATGGACGCTATCTTTACGGTAAAGGTATGAGTGTTGCCTGCCATGGTAATGGAGTATTTGGTATAGACAGAGATATGACAGCCACTACTCTTCGTTTAAATGAAGACGGAACAGCTTTACTTAGTGTCTGCTCACATGAGATGGGGAATGGCTGTATTATTTCTTTAAAACAAATAGTTGCTGAAGTTCTAGGACTTGAGGTTTCTGATATAAGATCAATTCACGGTAATACAGACGTTGGTGGCTGGTCAAATGGTGAAAGCGCCAGCAGAGGTTTATTTGTTGAAGGTGGTGCAGCATACAAGGTAGCTCTACAAATGAAAGAACGCCTAACTAAATATGCAGCAGAATACCTAAGAGTTAAGGAAGATACTCTAGTATTCGGCAACAAGGAAATATCTACAACTCAGCTTAAATGTGATCCAATAAAGTTTATTGATCTAGTAAGTTATGTTCACGAAAAACATCAGGAGGACTTTATTGAAGCTTGTACTTACGCTTCTGTAGCTCTTCCAGGTTCATATGGTGCTCACTTTGCCGATGTATTGGTTGATACAGAAACTGGTAAGGTTAAAGTTTTGGATTATGTAGCAATTCATGATGTTGGCAGGGTAATTAATCCTATGATTATTGAGGGACAACTTCACGGTGGAATACATATGGGTCTTGGATATGCTCTATCTGAGGAGATAACAATAGATAAAAATGGGAAGGTTACTTCTGATAGTTTTAAGAAATATCATATGCTTCATGCAAATGAAATGCCTAATATTAAAACAGCTTTTATTGAAGAAGGAGACTTTGGAGGTCCATATGGAGCTAAATCAATTGGAGAATCATCAACAGTACCAGTAGCATCAACTGTAATAAATGCTATAAGCAATGCAATTGGTAAAAATATATACCAATATCCTGCCAAGCCAGAAAAAATACTTGCTATATTAAAAGAATAATATATTCAAATCAAATATCTTGGTTCTTGATGAGGTAATATTGACTTTAATCAGGCCGCCGATTTAATTTAGTTTTCCTCCTAAAGCTAAAATTACCTCATCAAGGACCAAGGCGTTATATCAAATACTAAATAATTGAATTGAGAAAAATATTTATGATATTAACTCCTATCAATTCTAAAAAGGAGTTCTTATAAATCCTATAGAAATATAGGGATAGACATTGATTAAACTCACAAAACAAAAAAACAATGGAGGTAAATTATGATGAAAAAAGCATTATTGTTGGTTCTTGCAGTATTCACAGCTATGATATTAGTTGGTTGTGGAAAAACTGCAGAATCAAAAGAGGAGTTCAAAGTTGCCCTAGCAATTCCAGGATCTAAAACTGATGGTGGTTGGAGTCAAAAAGCTTACGATGGTCTACTAATGATTGAAGACAAACTAGATGCAACAATTTCAGTAAATGAAAATACTAAACCATCAGATTATGAAAAAGTATTCAGAGACTTTGCAAAAAGCGGTAACAAAATTGTTATTGGTCATGGCTTTGAATTTGGCGATGCTGCTATGGCGGTAGCTGATGAGTTTCCTGACACATATTTCATTGTTACTAGTTCAACTGTAACTAACGGCAAGAATCTTGGATCAGTAAGTAACTTTAACTTACAAGCAGGATTCCTTCAAGGTGCTTTAGCAGCATTGATGACAAAAACAAATACAGTTGGTGGAATTATAGGAACTGAAATCCCAACTTTCAAAAGAAGTTTAGGCGGATTTGTATTAGGTGCTAAGTATGTTAATCCTAATATAAAAGTTATGGAAGGCGTAATTGGAACTACAGAAGATGCCAATAAAGCTAAAGAACAAGCATTAATTTTCATTAGCCAAGGAGCTGATGTTCTAATGTATAGCGCAAATGCAGCCGGAAGAGGAGTAGCAGTGGCATCTGAGGAAAAAGGCACATATGCTATAGCTTCAATTTCTGGTGAATTTGATACTTATAAAAATTCATTAATTGCCAGCACACAAGTAGAAATGTCATTATCTATCTTGCAAGTAGCAAAAGAAATTCATGAGGGAACATATAAAGTAGGAGCTATTATGTATGGAGTTAAAGAAGGTATTGTTGACTTGATATATAGCCCTGTATTAGAATCTAAGATTCCTGAAGATGTAAAAGACGAAATGGATGATATAAAAGAAAAACTAACATCTGGAGAAATTGATGTTCTAAAATTAGCTCCAGCAGAGTTAAGATAAGAGGATTAAAAAGTAAAATAATATTTAATAGGTTTAATGTAATCAATGTCTAGATCAATTAATATTAAATAAACAAAACAGAAAATAAATCAAAATTTAAGTAGTGCGGGCTTAAATCCCGCACTACATTAAAGAAATTAGAATATAATTAGATGGATAATAAGAAAAAAATAATAGTATAATAGATTAATAAAGAAATAAACCTAACTATGCATATAACTCCACACACAATATAAATTAGGAGTCATAATATACAATAAAGGAGCAGGAAAATGCTAAAAGTACTAGGAATTTGTGGTAGTCCCAGAAAAGGTGCCACAGAATACTTATTAAAAGAATCACTAAAACCATTTGAAAACAGAGATGACATACAAGTAGAATACATGTTCTTAAAAGGCAAGAAAATAGCACCATGTAACAATTGTGATTATTGCAGAAAAAATAAAAAACCATGTATCATAAAAGACGATATGAATGAACTACTAGAACAGTTCCTGACAGCTGATGCATTTGTTATAGCAACACCTGTCTATGCCTACGGGGCAACACCTCAGATACATGCTTTCTTTAGCAGAATGAGACCAATATTCCACCTGGCACCAACAAGACTAAGAGACAAGTTTGGAGTAGCCATGTCAACAGGAGGAAGAAGAAACGGCGGACAAGAAATTGCAGTAGCCAGCCTAATAAACATGATGATGTCCAGAGGCATAAATATAATAAGTAACGAAAGCGGTGGATATGCAGGAGCTTATCTTTGGTCCAAGGATCAAAAAGAGACAGGAGCTGCAGAAGACGAATACGCAATGCAACAGGGCCAGCAATTAGTAAATAAACTAGTGGAACTGATGCTTAGATTTAAAAGAGATGAGTAAGGAGCTAATAAATGATTAAAGGATTTATTCATTTCAACATCTATACAATGGATAACGAAGCAGGAATTATAGAAGATGGTGGTATGCTTTGTGATGATGATATAATCATAGCTATAGGCCCAAGCCAGGATATTGAACAAATGTGCTTAGGGGAAAATATTAAATTAGAAGATGGTTTAGGTAAATTTATCTTTCCAGGACTCATAAACACCCACACTCATCTATACCAGGGGCTTTTTAAGGGCTTAGGCAGTGACCTGAATCTAAAAGACTGGTGGCCAAAGGTATTAGCACCTATAGCCATGAATTTAACAGAAGAACATTTGGCCAATGGTGTAAGACATGGTATTTGTGAAGCCTTAAAAACAGGGGTTACAACTGTTGCGGATTTTATGCAATTCCACCCAGTCAAAGGACTTTCTGAAGTAGAAATAAAAACCGCCAAGGAAATGGGCATACGCCTAGTTTACGGCAGAGGATTTAGAGACGCTGGAGAAAACATGGGTGTTTCCAATATGAACGAGAATGTAGAAGATGTTTTTGCGGAAATAAGCTACCTGAAGGAAAAGTATGAGAAAGAAGATAGTATGATAAAAGTCTGGTTAGCACCAGCAGCAATATGGACCTTCTCAGATAAAGGACTAGAAGAAACAAGAAACTTTGCTACAAACACAAAAACACCAATAATGATGCACATGTTTGAAACTGAAGCTGATAATCAAGTTTGTCTTGATAAATTTAATAAAAAAGCAATGGACTACTATATTGAAAAGAACTTTTTAGGACCTGATCTTTTAGCGGTACATAGTGTACATGTAACAGATGAAGAACTTGATATCTATAAAAAATATGAGGTAAAGGTAGCCCATAATCCTGTGTGTAATATGTACCTGGGCTCTGGTACCGCACCAGTTATAGAAATGATGAAAAAAGGAATAACAGTAGGTCTTGGAACTGATGGAGCTGCCTCAAACAATAGTAATGATATGATAGAAGTTCTAAAAACAACTGTACTTCTACAACGTAATCACTATAAGAGAGCAGATTGTATTAAGGCCTATGATGTTTTAAAGATGGCCACTATTGAAGGGGCTAAGTGCTTAGGTATGGAAGATACGATAGGTTCACTGGAAATAGGTAAGAAAGCAGACTTTCTAATATTTAACCCTAACAAAAGCTTTAAAACAAGTCCTGCCCATGATGGGTTAGCTTCTTTTGTCTACTCAGGAGATTATAGGGCAATAGAAAAGGTATTAGTTAATGGACAGGAAGTTCTAAAAGATGGAAAGATAGTATTCGGTGACGAAGAAAAGATAATTGAGGACAGTATTTATTCAGCCAAGTTACTTAAGGAAAAAGTTGATAATTTAGGAAATAAATAAAAGAATAAAAATAAAATATATATTTAATCATAGGAGGAAGCATGAATAAGATTGTTGATTTAAGATCATTTTTAAAAGTACTAGAGGAAAATAACGAAGTAGCCTATATTGAAAAGGAAGTTGACTGGAAACATGAACTAGCTGCTGTAATTGCAACATTAGAAAAAAAAGAAGGACCAGCTCCATATTTTAAGAAGGTTAAAGGCAAAGGTTTCGAGGTCTGTGGTGGAATGTTAGGTTCTATGAATCGTATAGCATTAGCCCTAGGTTGTGAAAAAGAAGAAATTACCGATTTTTTAGGAAAGTGTCTAGATAATCCTATTAAACCAGTAGAAGTTAAAGAAGCACCTTGTCATGATGTGGTAATAACTGGTGATGATATTGATTTAAGTTATGTTCCAATTCCAATTCACGCACCAAAAGACGGTGGACCTTTTATAACAAGCGGGGTTATTGTTGGTAAGGAAATCAATGGCACAGTACAAAATTTATCATTCCAAAGGATGCAGGTTAAAGGCAAGGATAAGTTGAGCATAATGATCAACGAGTGGCGTCATCTTAAGGACTTCTATAATGAAGCAGAAAGCTTAGGAAAGCCACTTCCGATTTCTATAGTAATTGGGGCTGATCCAGTAATATATATTGGGGCCGGTCTTCGATATGATGGAGATGAAACTGAAATAGCAGGAGCTATTAGAGGAGAGCCTATAAAAGTTGTTAAGTCTATTACTAATGATATTATGGTGCCAAGTACTGCTGAATTTGTAATAGAGGGACTTATTCTTCCTGATATTAGAGAAGAAGAAGGGCCATTGGGAGAGTTTACCGGACACTATAGTGAACCTTGGTCTAGCCCTGTAATTAAAGTTACAGCAATCACTCATAGAAAGAATGCTATATATCAAACTATTAATGGAGCTTCTTTTGAGCATATTAATCTTGGTAATGTTTTACCTAGGGAGCCTTTATTGAAAAAGTTTACTACTTATGTTAGTAAAGGGGTTATTGATGTTCATATTCCTCCATATGGTGCTGGTTTTCTGGCTCTTGTCAAAATTAAGAAAAAAAATCCAGGAGAGCCTAAGAATATTGCACTGGCAGCAATGATGACCTATGTTAATATCAAGAATGTCATTGTTGTGGATGGTGATGTTGATATCTATAATCCTGCTGATATTATGTGGGCGATGTCTAATAGGGTAATACCTGAAAGAGATATTTTCTATGTACCAAATTCTCAGGGCCATGAACTTGATCTTTCGTCAGATTCAAGAGGAGTTCAGACTAAAATGGCTATTGATGCTACCTTGGATGATGGTAGTAAGGCATATGAGAGAGTATCATATCCGGATGTTAATTTAAAGGATTATGGAATCTAGAATAGAGGAGTTATATAAATGGGAAAGTATATTATTGGGATAACTGGTGCAAGTGGTGCTATTTATGGGATTCGTCTTATTGAAGAGTGTCTAAAGGCTGGTCATGAGATTTTTTTAACTATTACCAAGTCTGGTAGGATAGTTATTAAAGAAGAGTTAAACTTGGATTTGGATATTAGTGTTGAGCTGATTGAAACTAAGCTTTTGGAGTATTTTAAAGTTTCTAAGGATGTTTTTACCTATTATGATATTGATCATATTAGTGGTGCTATTGCTAGTGGGTCTTTTAGAACGGATGGGATGATTATTGCGCCTTGTTCTATGGCCACTGTTTCTGCTATTGCTCATGGTTCTTCTAATAACTTATTGGAGAGGGCTGCTGATGTTATCTTGAAGGAAGGTAAGCCTATGATTTTAATTCCTAGGGAAACTCCCCTCAGTGCTATTCATCTTGAGAATCTCTTGAAGCTTGCTCGTTTAGGAGTGAAGATTATTCCTCCTATGCCTAGTTTTTATACTCATCCTAAAACAATTGATGATATTGTTAATAATACTGTTGGTAGAATATTAGACCAATTAAATATTGAACATAACTTATGTAAGAGATGGTCTTAGTAGAAGACTTTCTTTAACAAAGAAGAGTTATTCTTTTTTCCTTTTTTTCTTTTTAAGCACCCTGTTCTGATGGAACAGGGTGCTTTGTATTAAAAAGACCGCTCATAAACTACTTTGCTGTATATTAATATAACTTTACTTTCAGTTTCCCTTTGTATATAATTATTAAAAAGACCGCCCATATAAATAAATAGTGATGTTTAATAGAGGTGAAGTAATGAATAAAATAGAAAGAATAAAAAAAATATTTGAAGAATATGGAAATATAATGAAAACATCAGAACTGAGTGCTGCTAAAATATACTATAAGGATATAAAAGAGTTGCTTAGTGAAGGTATTATAGAAAAATTGAAACAGGGATATTATCATCTTGTTGATAATGAGGACTTAAGTGAAATTAAAATAATAAAACGACTATATCCTGATGCAATAATTTGTATGAACTCTGCATTATATTATCATGGATATAGTGAAAGGACACCTTCCGAATGGCACTTAGCTGTAAATAAGGATATATCAAAGTATAAATTAAAAATAGATTATCCTTTTGTTAAAATTTACATGTTCGAGAAGCATATACTAGAAGTTGGTCTAAGTAAAATAGATTTAAATGGTAATACTGCCAGGATATATGACAAGGAGCGAACAATATGTGATTGTTTACGTTATATTGGCAAGATGGATAAAGAAATATTTAATAAAGCTATACAATACTATATTAGAGATCCAAAGAAGAATATCCCAAACTTAATGAAATATGCAAAACAATTAAGAGTGGAGAAGAAAGTGAAGGATCTAATAGGAGTGTGGTTATAATGATTGACAAAGGAGCTTCGATTTTAGCAAGACTTAAAAATAAAGCAAAGTCGTCTAATATTAGTTATCAACAATGTTTACAACTTTTTTTCCAAGAGGAGTTTTTAAGGAAGTTATCAATGTCTAAATACGTTGGTAACTTTGTTTTAAAAGGCGGACTATTTATTTATACTTTAACAAACTTTGAAAGTAGATCAACAATAGACATAGATTTTTTACTTAAGTCATTACCAAGTGCAGTTGAAGATGTTAAGTTCGTAATTGAAGAAATTATTAAAATTGATACGGGTAATAATTATATTGAAATGTTAGCTGGTAGTTTTGAAGAGATTTCACCGCAACGTAAATATAAGGGTATTAGTATGCAAATAATCGGGAAAATTAAAAATGTAAAAGTGCCTTATAACGTTGATATTGGAATTGGAGATGTTATCTCTCCAAAATCTTTAAAACTAAAAATTAACACTCAATTATTAGATTTTGTATCTCCAGAAATTATGACATATTCACTTGAAAGTACTATTGCAGAAAAGTTTGAAGCAATGTTACAAAGGTTTGAATTGTCAGGTAGAATGAAGGATTTTTACGATATATTTTACTTATCTAGAAAATTCGAGTTTGATGGAAGAGAACTGCAAATTGCTATTAATGAAACTTTAAAAAATAGAGATACCTATTATGATGAGACAAGTTTTGATAGAATCATTAAACTTGTAGAAGATTCTGATATGCAAATAAAATGGCGATATTTTTTAAAGAATATTAAAAACGAACAATTAGCTTTTGATGTTGTTATAGATAGTATTAAGAATTTTCTTGAACCTGTATTTATGGCAATAATAGAAAATAAAATATGGCAGAAGAATTGGTCAAGTATAAATAATAAATGGAATTAATTACATATGATCTAGGTTACAGAAAAGGGATAATTGAAGTAACAACTTCAAGAAGGACTACTATTAATAATTTAGTAGTTCTTCTTGTTTATTTAGGGGAAAATAGTGATAAAATTAAAGTATAAGGAAGTATAGAAAGAAGGAATGAAAATGAAAGAATCAATCCTCTATCAAAAACTACCAGATGGACAAAAAGTAAGATGCGACACCTGTAACCACAGATGCATAATAGACGTTGGCAAAAAAGGCATATGCGGAGTTAGAAAAAACATAGAAGGAACACTCTATGCACTAAACTATGAAAGAACAATATCAGTAGCCATAGACCCTATAGAGAAAAAACCCCTTTATCACTTCATGCCAGGAACAATAACCTATTCCCTGGCAACAATCGGTTGTAACCTCAGTTGTCAGTGGTGTCAGAACTGGCAAATATCACAACTGCAAAATGATGAAAGATTCGATGAGGAACTCCCGGGAGATAAAATAAGCCCAGAAGAACATGTAATGAAAGCATTAGAATTAGGATGTCCTTCAATCTCCTATACGTATACAGAACCAACCATCTTCCTGGAATATGCGCTAGACATTATGAAAATAGCCCAAAAAAATGGACTAAAAAACATCTGGGTATCTAACGGCTACATGACAAAAGAAGCACTGGACTTGATAGCACCGTACCTTGATGCAGTCAACATAGACCTAAAGGCCTGGAACAATGATAAATACATAAAATACTGCGGATCCAAGGTTCAACCAATACTTGATAATATTGAGTATTTAAAGGAATTTGGTATCCATCAGGAAATAACTACTCTAATTGTACCAGGAGTAAATGACGACAGAGAACAACTAACAAACATAGCCAACTTCATAGCAGGTGTCAGTATAGAAATACCATGGCACTTGAGTCGCTTCTTTCCAGGATGGAAAATGATCGATACTCCCAAAACACCATTGACTAAACTAAAAACAGCTGAAGAAATTGGAATAAAAGCAGGTTTGAAAAATATTTATTTAGGAAATATTTAAGGAGGTAGAAAAAATGCCACTTTTACAAACATTTGTAGTCCCCCATCCCCCAATTATACTACCTGAAATTGGCAGAGGTGAGGAAAGAAAAATTCAAAAAACATTCGAGGCCTATGAAACAATAGCTCGCACAATTGGAGAACTAAAACCAGACACCATTATTCTATCATCTCCACATGCCAGCCACTTTGCAAACCACTTTCATATAGCAGGTGGGTCACAAGGGGTTGGGGACTTTGGAAACTTTGGAGCAGAACAAATAACTATAAATGTTGACTATGATAAGGAATTGATTGAATCTATAGTCAGACAAGCAGATATAAAAGAGATACCGGCACAAAGTGATGATGATGGATTCGATATTCTTGACCATGGTACCATGGTGCCCCTATACTTTATCAATAAGGAATACCAAGATTATCAACTAGTTAGAATATCCTTATCAGAGCTAACACCAGAAGAACACTATAGTTTTGGACAATGTATTAGAGAAGCCATAGATCAAAGTGGGAAAAATGTAGTTTATGTAGCAAGTGGTGACTTATCACATGTTCTAAAGACTGATGGTCCTTATGGTTATGCTAAAGAAGGACCCTTATTTGATAAGATAGTGACAAAAGCCTTAAGCGAAGGAGACTTTAGAACTTTAATTAATCTTGACGAAAAATTTAGTGATAAGGCCGCTGAGTGTGGGTTAAGATCTTTTATCATCATGGCTGGAGTAATAGGTGACGATAAGGTTGAAGGAGAGTTGTTATCCTATGAGGGAACCTTTGGAGTAGGGTATGCGGTAGCAACTTATAGAATAGAAGGTGAATAGATGGATGAATATGTTAAATTAGCCAGTGATTCTTTAAAATATTATCTTGAAAATCAAAAATATATGAAAATCCCAGAGGGACTTCCAAATGAAATGCTTGATCGACGAGCTGGAGTATTTGTATCCTTGAAAAAAGATGGACAACTTCGTGGTTGTATCGGGACGATTGAGGGTGTAACATCCTCAATAGCCGAAGAAATCATTAGGAATGCAGTAAGTGCAGGACTTGGAGATCCAAGATTTTATCAGGTAAGGCAAAATGAATTTCCAACTTTGAATATAAGTGTGGATGTACTAGGGGAATCTTTTCCAGTTCTTGACAGGAATGTATTAGACGCCAAAAGATTTGGTGTTATAGTTAGTCTTGGTGGACGTAGAGGACTGTTATTACCTAACCTTGAGGGTGTGGATACCCCAGAGGAACAAATAGACATTGCCCTACAAAAGGCTGGCATATCCCCAACAGAAGATTATGAATTAGATGCCTTTGAAGTAGTAAGGCATAAATAAAAAGACAAATACCAATAGTTATTGGTATTTGTCTTTTACTTATCTTTAAATTTTACAGATAATATTCTAGTTATTAGGTTTGATTTGGTCAGTCAATATTAGTATTCCTTCAACAAGCCCCCAAATATAGGCGGCAATTGCTGATAAACCGCATGTGAAAATCGCCAAAATTGTAGACATTAAAATTTGAATAACCCCCTTGGCTGTATATCCATAAATGAAATTATGAACACCAAATGATCCAAATATAATACCCATAATACCAGCTAATATCCTTCTGTTTTCATAATCTGAAAGTGTTCGGTTATTATTACTTTGATTTGTATTAGTGTTTGTATTAGTATTAGTATTTTGGTTTGGTTGTTGTGTTTGTTGTTGTTGATTAGTATTAACAACAGGTTCTACTGTCTTAACTTCTTCAACTTCTTTAACTTCTTCAACTATTTCTTCAGCAGCTGCAGCTTTTTTCTTTAATATATTTGGATTAATTACACCAATATTTTCCACTTCATCTAAAACAGGTTCTGCAACCCCGATTACATTATTTTTCTTGTTCTCTTCCATGATTCGACCTCAACTTTCTTAAGCTAATTAGACCTTCTACCCTAATTATATAGACCTATACAAATATTGCAAATACATCTTGAGATATTATTCCTTTTTAAGAGGAAAAGTAATAATATGTTAGTATGAATATATTTATTAAAATATGGAGGGTCAGATGAAAACTTACAGAAAAGAACTCCGATACAATACAAAGACCAGAAGAGCATACATCAACATAACTAAAGACATAGAAGAATGCCTCAAAGAAAGTAACATTAAAGAAGGTCTACTATTATGTAACGCAATGCATATAACCTCAAGCGTCTTTATCAATGACAATGAAACAGGGTTACTCCATGACTTCGAAATATTCCTGGAGAAACTCGCACCAGAAAAACCATATAACCAATACCAGCATAATGGATACGAAGACAACGCTGATGCTCACCTGAAAAGAACTATTATGGGAAGAGAGATAGTAGTAGCAATAACCAATGGAAAATTAGACTTTGGAACATGGGAGCAAATATTCTATGGTGAGTTTGATGGTATGAGAAGCAAGAGGGTACTTGTTAAAATTATAGGAGAATAAAAATGTGCGGTAGATATACACTCTTTACAGAAGAGGATAACCAACAAATAAAACAAATACTAGAACACCTAAAAGAGCATCCATTAAGACCACAGATGAAAACTGGAGAAATATTTCCAACTAATCTGGC
>JBGSJN010000067.1:0-15654 GCA_041741995.1 Bacillota bacterium | reverse complement strand
CTCTAACTTCTTTAGCTCTAATCATCTCATTAATTGAAACTTCTTTACTTATTTTATTCACCTCTTCTATAAAAAATGCAGCAGACTAACGCCTGCTGCACTATAAATTACTTTATTTTACCTTATAAGCATAACCATAAGGTGAGAAACAGGCCGTTTCCACTTCCCTTGAATTATATACTTACTAATCTACAAAGTCAATATTATTTTTAGTATTATTTCTTAACACTAGAAATATCACCAATCTTCTCTCCGCCTTTTGCTAATACAACTACGCGTTTTGAACCAGAAAAATTACAAGTTATTAGAGTTAATGTCTTTTGATCATTGATATCATTCAAAACACTCATATCAGTTGGTTCAATTGTTTTTTTACTATATACTTCATATTCAAAAATACCAACCCGAGTATAGACAAGTATTTTATCTCCATTATTGAAGTCCTTTACATTTTTAAAAAACGTATCATTATGGGCAGCTATTGCTGATGTTCCAGCAGGATCCCATACTTGTTCGGTATTTGTCATATGTCCAGCTGCTATAGACAGAATATAATCAGTAGTACCTTCTTTTATAGCAACGCGTTGATTTTCAAATCTTGGAAATTCAAGTACCCCTGTGGTATTCCCCACCAATATATCTTCAGCCTTGACTTCTTCAGGAAGTATTTCACCATCTGGCATTGCTGCAAGTTCTTCCATGAATTCTTCGGTAATATTTTCCATTTTTTGCTGGCTTATTTGATTACGAGCAAAAAACCAAACAATTACACCAATACCACCTATTATCAAAATAATTCCAATTATGAATAATAATTTTCTAATTTTCATTTTAATTCCCTACCTCCCAGTATGACCAAAACCACCACTACCCCTAACAGTAGAATCTAGTTCTTCTACAACTTCTATATCCATAATATGAACTGGCGCTATAATTAACTGAGCCATTCTTTCTAATGGTTTTAGGATAAATTCTTTATCAGACAAATTAATTAAAGGACAAAATATTTCTCCTCTATAATCACTATCAACTACTCCTACACTATTAGCTAACCCTATTCCGTGTTTAGCAGCCAATCCACTTCTTGCATAAATCAGGGCTACAGTATTCTTGTGGCTAAGACTTATTGCAATTCCAGATGGTATAAGCTTTCGTTCTCCAGGCAATATAATGATATCTTCATCAATAGCCGCTTTCAGATCCATTCCTGCAGATCCCTTAGTTTTGTATTCAGGTAATAAATCTTCTGCTTTATATCTAGTTGATACAATCATAACCTTCATCTTATCCATTGAGTTCCTCCCATTTCTTCAATATCTTCTTTGTCCCCTTAGGTCCAAGAAAACAAGCATTTAGTTTCTCTTTTTTTAAATAATTCTTAATAAATTCAGTTAAATCTTTATAACCTATTTGATCAATTAAGTTAACCATATTTTCTATGCCTTTAAAACTATTATTGTATAAATAGTCTGTAGCCATTTTGAACATGATATTTTGTGGGTTCTCAAATGACATAACAGTTTGACTTTTTATTTGCTTTTTTGTTCTGTTGAATTCATTTAAATTAATTCCATTTTTACTTATATTTTCTATTATTTCAAATATGCCTTCCAGTGCCTGGGCAAAATTTTCCATATTAGCACCGCCACTTATAAGAAGTTCACCAGTATTTCTATAGGCTGTATTAAAACTTCCAATGTCATAACATAATGATCTTTTTTCACGTATTTCTTGAAATAGATGAGAACTACTGCTACCACCTAGTATATTGTTTAAAAGTACAAGTTTATTATAATCAGGATTAATTTTACCAATACCTTCCATCCCTATTGCAAAATATATCTGGTTGATATTTTCTCTTTCGAAAACTTTAACACCAAAATCATTGGAGAGATCCCCATTACTTTCAAATTGGTATTCTTGCTGTGGTTCTACTTCAAATGAAAATAATTTTTTAATCAAATCAATCAATTTTTCTTCGAAATTTCCAGTGATCGCAATAATCATGTTTTCTGGTCTATAATGAGCAGAATAATATTTAAGTAATATTTATTTATTTATCTTCTTGATAAGTTTTTTATCACCCAATATACTATAGCCTAATTCGTTGTTCTTGAAAATATTTTTAGAAAATTCTTCTTGTATGAAGCTGTTAGGATCATCTTCATACATGTTAATTTCTTCTAAAATAACTTTTTTTTCTTTTTCTATATCTTCTTTGTCAAAAAGACTATGCAACAACATATCATATAAAACATCTAGAGCTGTATCTGCTTCTTCTTTTAAAGTTTTAGTATAAAAAGCAGTAAACTCATGAGTTGTATAAGCATTAATTACTCCACCTATACCATCGATGATTTCAGCTATGTCTTTAGCACTTCTCCTTTTTGTTCCTTTAAAAAGCATGTGCTCCAAAAAGTGAGCACATCCATAGTTTTCATTTATTTCATTTTTAGTACCTGATTTTATAAAAATACCTATGTTTGTGGTAAAAGAACTATCTATTTTATAGGATAGTATCTTCAACTTATTTTTAAGTGTAGTTTCTTTATACAAGTAATACCTCTCTTATTCTAAGGATAGGAAATAGAAATATACAGGTTGTTTTCCCTCATAGACAAAAACTTCTAAGTCTTCATATTTTTTTTCTATTCTATCTTTCAATTCATTAGCTTGTTTTTCGCTTACTTTATCACCATAATAAATCGTCATGATCTCTTGGTCAACATAAGCTTGATTTAAATACTCGTCTACTGCTTCTTCGACTGTATCCTTGGCTCCAATAATTGAGTTTTCTCTTATTACTAGAATTTGATCTTTTTTTATCTTTAGTCCATTATTTTTCGTGTCTCTTACAGCATATGTTATTGCCCCAGTATCAACAGTTGCAAAAGCTTCTTTCATTAAGATAAGATTTTCTCTTTGATTTTTTTCTTCATTGAAGGCTAATATACTTGTAAAGCCTTGTTGAATATTAATTGAAGGTACAACTACAATTTTCTTATCATTATTTAATGCTATAGTTTGTTCTGCCGACAATATAATATTCTTATTGTTAGGGAATACATATATTACTTTAGCAGGTACTGCATCAATAGCCTCTTGTATATCATGGGTGCTGGGATTCATGGTTTGTCCACCATCAAGAACCGCATCAACTCCCATGCTTTTTGCTATTTCAGCTAAACCTGACCCAGGAACAACCATAACAAATCCATATTCCTTTAACCTAATTGGCTTTTTTTCAATTTTCTTATTCTTTGCTAAAAATTGTTCTTTCATATTTTCAATTTTTATGTTTGTAACGCTACCTATTCCAAGAGCGTAATCTAATATTTTCCCTGGTAAATTTGTGTGTATATGAACCTTAGCTATACCATCAGCTACAATTGTAACTAAACTATCTCCTATTTCAGAATCGTCTAATTTATTTCTTAAAGTTTCATTATCCACTGTGGGGTCCAATATTATAAATTCTGTACAATATGTATATTTGATTTCAGCAAGACTTTGATAAGACTGGTCGATTACTGGTGAATCAATAACCATATCTTTTGTATCTAGCTGAAAACTTTCTCCAATTGCTGTTTTGTACATGCCTTCTATTATCACCAATAAACCATAGCCTCCAGCATCAACTACCCCTGCCTCTTTAAGTACTGGCAGTAAATCAGGAGTTTCATCTAGTGCTATCTTACCTGCATGTATACTATGCTCCAATACATAGAAAACATCTCGTTGTCTTTTAAGCGCTTCTACAGCTCCATCCCTAATTCCATCCATAACTGTAAGTATTGTGCCTTTAACAGGCTTTTTTACCGCCTTATAGGCTATGTCTGTTCCTAACTTGAAGCATTCAGTTAATACATTTCCGTCAACAGCCCCTTTACCATGCATTCCAACTGCCATGCCCCTAAATATTTGAGATAATATGACGCCTGAATTTCCACGTGCACCTAAAAGAGCTCCTTTAGACAGAGCTTCAGCAAATTCTGTGAAATTTTTCGGTTCATGGTCATCAATTGTTTTAATCGCTGAAGACATAGTTAAATACATGTTAGTTCCAGTATCTCCATCAGGTACTGGAAAAACATTCAAATTTTTTATTTCTTCTTTTTTGTTTTCTAAATAAGCTAAAGCGCCTTTAAATATTTTTTTTATTTCACCTACATCAGTTATTGTATTCAAATATTATATCCTCTTTCTTAATTTACTATAGCGATGTCATCTACAAATATATTTACAACTTTATCCATATGAGGAATATAATGTTCTACAGCATAACTTACTTGATCCATAATATTTTGCGCTATTGCATCAATTTTTCCGCCGTAAGCTAAAATGACATGAACGTTTATCTCACAAACGCCATCAATATATACTACTTCAATACCTTTATCGTATTGTTCTTTACCTAAAAACTTTTGTATTCCTTCTTTAAAATTCTTGGAAACCATTCCTACTACGCCATAACACTCAACTGCAGCTTTGCCAGCTACTTTACTTACAAGGTTTTCTGAAATATCAATTTTACCCTCTTGTGTTACTTTTAGTTCTACCATATCAAATTCCTCCTCATCAGAAACATCTATTTACTATATTATATCAGATTAATAATAAATTAAAACCTTGAAAACTTATATTATTTTCAAAATATAAACTTGATTTCTTATTTCACATTTGCTATAATTTTAGAGTATTGATTTAGATATATTTCGTTTGTGATAGATAGGAGGTGCCAAATATGGCAAAATGCGAGATTTGTGGAAAAGGTCAAATGTCTGGAAACAATGTAAGCCACTCTCATGTTAAAACTAAAAGAAAGTGGAATCCAAACATTCAACCAGTAAAAGCTTCAGTAGCTGGAGAATCAAAAAAGCTTAATGTATGCAGTCGTTGCCTACGTTCTGGCAAAGTAGAAAGAGCTTAACAGCCAACCTAGTGTTGATTTCTTACTGGAACAAACATTTCAATAGAATAAAAAATAAATGAGCAGGAATTCCTGCTCATTTTTATTTGTCTGTTATTTTAGGTTCAATCGTTTTTTCTGTAGTAACCTTAATATTGCCAGCTTCTTTTTGTATTATTTCAGGCAGGGTTATAGCTATTCTAGTTATAACCCCTGCACTATTTCTGATTTCCAATATGTTTTCTACTCTTCCTGGATTAAAAAACTCAAAGGTAAGCTCTAATGAATCTCCTTTGCCTAGACTTGGTTTGCTAAATCCATTTAATGGGTAGTAAGGCAACTCATTATCATCAATTAACTTTACATAGCTGTATGGATCTACATCTTTACCTGAAAATACACCTGCCATAACTTTTATTTTTGCCTTATTATCTTCAACCGTACTACTTGTAACAGCATACTTGACATCAATTTCAACTTTATCCTTATTGTCTTTTACCACCAAGACAACAATTGCTAAAACTGATAACAATAATAATACTATTGACAATAGAACTATAAGCTTGTTTTTCACAAGTGACTCCTTCTATTCTTGCTCTAGCATGGCATCTTTTCTTGAAAGTTTCAGTCTTCCTTTATCGTCAATCCCCATGGCCTTAACTAGGATTTCATCCCCTTCTTTAACTATGTCTTCTACTTTATTCACTCTTTTTATATCAAGCACTGATATATGTACAAGTCCTTCTCTTCCTGGATTACCGTAAACACCTTCGATAACTTCAACAAAAGCACCGAAATCAGTTACTTTTTTCACTTTGCCCAAGTAAATTTTCCCAATTTCCACAACAGCACAAATCTTGTTGATAATATCAATAGCACTATCAATAGCACCCTGATCAACACCAGCTATCTCTACTCTACCACTATCATCTATATTGATGCCAACACCAGTTTCCTCAATAATTTTTTTAATCATCTTACCACCAGGTCCAATGATTTCTCTGATTTTATCTGGATCTACGTCCATGGAGATAATCTTTGGAGCATATGGAGATAACAATTCTCTATTTGCAGCTAATGTCTCATTCATAATATTCATTATATGCATTCTTCCAGCTTTAGCATGTTCTAATGCTGTTTCAAGTATTTCTTTGTTAATACCATCGATTTTTATATCCATCTGTAAAGCTGTTACACCATCTTTAGTTCCTGCAACTTTAAAGTCCATGTCTCCAAGATGATCTTCCATTCCTTGAATATCAGTCAAAATGGCAATTTTATCACCTTTTTTTATCAATCCCATAGCTATACCAGATACTTGACCTAGAATCGGAACACCTGCTGACATCAATGAAAGTGAACTTCCACAGACGCTGCCCATTGAAGTGGAACCATTTGAACTTAGGGCTTCAGAAACTACTCTCATAACATATGGAAAGTCCTCTTGACTTGGCAGTACTGGAACTAGTGCTCTTTCAGCTAAACTACCATGTCCTATCTCTCTTCTACCAGGTCCTCTATTAGGTCTTGTTTCTCCAACACTATAGGCTGGGAAGTTATAATGATGCATATATCTTTTAGATGTTATTGTATTTATATCATCTATAATCTGTTCATCACTATTTGGTCCAAGTGTAACTACACTTAGAACCTGAGTTTCTCCTCTAGTAAATAAAGCTGAACCGTGTGTTCTTGGTAGAACATCAACTTCACAAGTTATTGGTCTCACTTGAGTTAATTTTCTATTGTCAATTCTTATTTGTCTATCCAACATTAAATCTCTAAAAGCTTCTTTTTCAATATTTTCGAATTGATCTTTGAACCATCTTAGTAATTCTGGCTTTTCAACCAAAGCTGCTGATTTATCTTCAAAGTAATCTTTGATCAATTTATCTTTCAACAAACTAATCTTTTCATCCCTTGCTTGTTTAGCAAGGTTATCTGTCAGGATTTCTTCTATACACTGATTTACAGCTGGAGTAATAAAACTCTTGAAGTTTTCAATAGCTGCTTGATCTTTTTCCTCAGGTACAAAAACAAATTTATCTTTGCATAGTCCTAATTTTTCTGCTTCATTTCTGAAGTCTACGATGAAGTCTACAATTTTCTTGATTTCTTCATGTCCGAATAATATTGCTTCAAGCATGATTTTTTCCGGAACAATCTTTGCACCTGCTTCAACCATCATAACCGCTTCTTTTGTACCAGCTACTGTTAGGTTAATCAGGGATGCATCTCTTTGTTCTAAATTAGGATTGATGATGAAATTACCATCTATATATCCTACTCTAACTGCTCCTATAGGACCATCAAATGGTGCGCTTGATAGGTGCAATGCAGCAGATGCTGAGTTCATGGCCAGAATATCTGGTTCATTGTCATCTTCAACTGAAAGTATTGTACAAACGATTTGAATATCGTTCTTGTATCCATCTGGAAATAGTGGTCTAATTGGTCTGTCTATTAGTCTTGCAGTCAGAATCGATCTTTCTCCGGCTCTGCCTTCTCTTTTGATAAAGCCTCCTGGAATTTTTCCTGCGGCATACATTTTTTCTTCTACGTCTACGGTTAATGGAAAAAAGTCCATTCCTTCTCTTGGTTTTTTGGCAACTGAAGCTGCTGCAAGCACTACAGTATCACCATAAGTACTTAGTACTGCTCCGTCAGCTAGTTTAGCCATCCTACCTGTTTCCAGTGTAAAGGTGCTATCACCTAGTTGTAATTTTTTTATTAATGGGTTGTTCACTTGGTTTCCTCCAAATCTTTCTCTTCTATTCTTTCTACTTTTTAATCCCTTTTATTGTATCCTATTTTACTGTTTCAAGCAATAGTTAAGGGAACAGGTGCAAACCCTGTTCCCCCATCTATGTTTTAATTATGTATTCAAATTTCATCAATAATTTTTAGCACGTCTTTATTTTCAGGTATATCTGACATTGAGTGACCATAGTAAACGAAACGTGCAATTCCTGCCTTGTCTATTAGAACTTGTGCAGGCATTCTACCTAATTTAAATATGTTTATCTCCTGACCATAAGTCTTGAGTATAGTGTTTTTAGCATCTGGAATACCTATAAAGACATAACCATTTTTATCAAAAAAATTTTTAAATGCTGTCTTATCCTCTGGCCCCACGATTATGATTTTTGTATTTTTATCTTCAAATTCTTTTTTATCTTGATGCAACTGCATCATATGCTTTTGACAAAAAGGTCAAATAAAACCTCTATTGAAAACTAACAAAACATGATGTGATCCTTGATAGTCCTTCAATGATATTTTATTGCCAAGATAATCTTCTGCTTCAAAAAGAGGTGCTTTTTGATTCATTTCTATTCTGCCCATAAATAAACCTGCCCATCTTAATTATTTGCTTTTATTCAAAAAATATTTTTTAAATTTTAATAATGTATTGAAATTACCAATTGTATAAAACACAACAAAAATTGAATAACCTAATATACCAATATATGAATTATTCAAGTATGAGAAAAAGATAAATAATACCAAGCCAGATAATTCAACAATTATATTAAGATTACCTTCAATTTTGAGTTTTTCTTTAATATATAATTCAGACATGTAAAGTCTAATAAGTATTGCTATTAGAGTACTGACAGCTATCAGCAATACTGATTGCCAAATAACATAGGAAATAGCAATGAATATAATAGCAGTAATCAAGCCTATTACATTCGCCTTCAGCATAGCCTTCTCTTCTCTTAATAATTTGTAATATGGATTAATTAAAATTAACATTTTTGATTGTACAAATATTGCTGCATAAATAAATGGCAGATATTCAAAAATACCAATATAGTCATTCATATAATTAATTATAAACAATTTCAGTGGGTAATATGAAATAAGCAGTATATATACAACAATTCCTAATAATTTATTAAGCTCCATAAAATATATAGAAAATCTTTCTGTGTTCAATCTATTTAGTGTCGGATAGATAACTAAGCCAATTGCAGTAACAAAAACTAAAACAAGATACATTGTTGACATAGAAAAAGAATAAACACTATAGACATCAACAGTTTCAAACCTTTCTACTATTAAACGTCCAAATCCTAATACAAAAAAATTCAAAAAGTTAGCAATCAATAATACAACACCGACTTTTATATTTTGTTTTGTTTCATCTAAACCAAGTCCTCTAATGTTACACTTACCAACTACTATATCCCTACAAGTATAAATCAAAAGCCCTAAAGCAACTAATTTAGAAAACGTATCGACTACTATAACTACATAAAAGTTTTTAATCGAAAATAGCAGTATGAAAAAAATAGCTATAATCAATATTAACTTGTCTAGCACTATAAAGAAACTGTATTTTTTCATTTTATTAGTTGTTTGTAAGATACTGAATAATACAGTTGTTAATCCCATAATAGGAATATTAAAAGAGACCCAAAGCAAAGCAACTCGTTTATTAACATCAGGTTCAAAAAATATGATTAATGCAGTTACAAACATAAATACAATCTGTATCAATGTATATAACCTAATACTTGATTTGAAAGTATTCTTGGGAAGATTATCATAACTATATTTACCATATCTCAAATAAATACCGTCACTAAATCCTAAATCAAATATCATTATATATGCTAAATACATTAAATAAACCTGCCAATATCCAAAATTAGTAACCCCTAAGGCTATAGGGAGTATCAGGTTCTTAGCGACTCCAAGTATAAAAGTTGATATTTGAGAAATTAAAACAAATATTGTGTTCTTGAAGCCGGCTTTAATAATATTATTTTCCATTTAATACCTCATTACTATATTTTATTAAACATAATTCTTAAATCAAGTTTGTTAAATTTTCTATATTGAAATTCCTTAATATATATATTTCTTATTTTAAACAGGCTCATAAAACTTAACATTTATGATTATATCATAAATTACTAAGATGATAAATTGTTAAACAAAATTACAACATATAAAAAGCAAACATGTAATAAACCATGTTTGCCTAATTATATTTTACTTGTTAATTAAATTATTTTCTTAAACCAAGACGTGTTATAATACTTCTGTATCTGTCAAAATCATTCTTTTCTAAATAATTCAAGAATCTTCTTCTTTGACCAATAAGCATCATTAATCCTCTAGTAGTATGAAAGTCTTTCTTATGTTCTTTCAAGTGAGTAGTCAAATAAGATATTCTGTTAGTTAATAAAGCTATTTGAACCTCAGGAGAACCTGTGTCTCCTTCTTTAGTCTGATATTCTGCTATAATGTCTTTTTTTAGTTTCTTTTCCATAATGTTTCCTCCTAATTTTTTTATCCCTAAAAGCCTCGTCGAAGGTCGGAGTTCCTAAAACCAAGCTTAAAGTTCACCATATAATGATATAACAAATAATGATATATTTCAATACTTACCTAAAATGTTTTTTGCAACTGATTCAATTGCTCTGATTTTATCAATATTGAGTTCTTCAATTAAAGCATCAATAGAGGAAAACTTCTGCACATTCCGTAAGTAGTCAATAAAATACACTCCAACTAATTCATCATATATATCGGCATCAAAATCAAATAAATTCACTTCAACAACAAGTTGTTTCTCACGATCATCAAAAGTGGGTTGAAAACCTACATTGCAAAATCCTACATATTCAGAGCCTCTAACATCTGCTACAATACTGTAAACACCTGGTTTTGGTAAAAGTTTATCTTTATCAACCATCAAATTAGCAGTAGGGAAACCTATTTTTCTACCAACACCATGACCTTTAACCACCTTACCTTCAAGAAAATATAGTCTGCCTAGGAATTCATTTGCTTCTTTAATTCTACCTTCAGTAATAAAGTTTCTTATATGTGATGAACTAACTACCTTATGACCAATTTTGTAGGCAGGTATAATTACAGGATTAAATCCAAATTTTATACTTGAGTCTACTAAATCAGAACTATTACCACTAGCACCTTTCCCAAAATGATAGTTGTATCCGACTACAATATTCTTGGCATTTAATTTATTGACTAATATGTCCTCTATAAATTTTTCCTTACTCATTGCAGCAAATTCCTTGTTGAAATCAATGATAACTACTCCATCAATTCCTAAATTTTTAAAATAAGTTAGTTTTTCCTTGAATGTTTGTAACCTTTTAAATGATGAATGTTTCATAGATAGGGGATGAGGTTCAAAAGTAACAACAACAATCTTGCCACCTAAACTAAACCCTGACTTAATCAGCTCAAGATGACCAAGATGTAAACCGTCAAAATTACCTAATATTGCAGTAATCTCACCATCTAGATTAAATTCATCTATACCATTAAAGATAACCATTAAACACCTACATTTTTAATTATTCTTAAAATTCCTTCAACATTTTTTAATATACAAACAAGTTCATCCTTATATATACCAGCAAATATTGTTTCATTCTCGACAGAAAATCTATTTTCGATTTTTTGACCTAATTTTATTTTACTATATGAATCTTCATCTAGTTCTACTTGTAACATCTGGTCTATGATTGCTTCACGAACTGGTAATAGGAAGGATCTATCCCCTTTAGTCTCCATTTCTGCTAATATTCCAAGTTTCAGACTAGTATCAATAAGAAAATGTCCTATTTGGACTCTTAATAATCTACCCATAACAGCAGGAACACCAAGTAATTCGCCTATATGGACACATAGTGTTCTAATATAGGTGCCTTTTGAAACTCCAGCAATAAATCTAGCTCTCCAGTAACCATCTTCAAAATACAGGTTATCCTTTAAAGATAACCTCTTAATCTCTATATTCTTGCTAGGTCTTTCAATTTCTATACCAGCTCTAGCATATTGATAAAGTTTTCGCCCTTTAACTTTAACACTTGAATACATTGGTGGCTTTTGAGAGATTATTGTTCCTGATAAACTTTCAATAACTTCCCCCAACTTAGAATCATCAAGCAATGCAGAGGAATATTCTACTGGTTCTAATTCGCCATATATATCTTCAGTATCAGAATTCAGACCAAAAACAATCTCGCCTTCATAAACTTTATAGCCGTCGCCTACGTATTCTAGTAATCTTGTTCCTTTACCAACGCCAACAACTAGAACGCCTTCAGCTTCTGGATCTAGAGTTCCAGCATGCCCAACTTTCTTAGTCTTTAATATCTTTCTTATACCATAGACAACATCATGTGATGTCATGCCTTTTTCTTTAAAGACATTAATTATTCCATTCATTATTTTTCAAACCTTCAACTATTTTGTTTAATGCAAACTTCATTGCTTCATCTAATGGTTTTCTTATTCTAAAACCTGCTGCTCTTTTATGACCTCCGCCACCGAATCCAGCAGCCATCTTATTTGCATCAATTTCGCTTTTTGTTCTTATGGATATTCTAATTTCATCTTTATTGAATTCCTTGAAAAGAATAGCAACTTCACTAGTTGATACTTTTCTTGGGTAGTCAACATAGTTCTCTATATCACCAGATGTCAAATTATTAGCTATGATATCTTCATAATTAAGATAAGTATAGGCTATATATCCATCCATCAAATATTCTAAATTATTTAATATAGTTCTAACGCCAGCTATTTGTCCGATACTTTCGTTTTCATATATAAATTTTCTCATACTATTAAAATCTGCATTCATTTCATGCAAAATACTAACTAAAGCTACTGTAGAGCTAGTAGTTGATTCATAGGTCAAATTACCTGTATCTGTCATGACACCTGTATATATAGATGTTGCAGCATCACTTGGTATATAACCTAATAAGTCAAGATATATGCTACCAACTATTTCAGAAGTGGCAGCCATTTTGGGAAATACAAAATTTTTAATGCCAAAGAAATCATTACTAATATGATGATCAATATTAACTATCCCATCATAATCAGGGAATACATCTTCTAGAACAAATCCAATTCTGTCTAATTTCCCAGAATCCATAACAAATACCAGATATTTCTCTTTTTTTTCTTGTTCACTTAAATCTTCAAGTTTTCTAATTTTGATTTTGTTTTCTAAAAAGCTGTATTTATCTGGAATATTATCTTTATTGATAACTAAAGGATCAAAACCTAATTCCTTAAGTAAGAAACCCATCCCAATTGATGAGCCAATCGCATCACCATCTGGTGATTCATGACTCACAACGAGAATTGGTTGTTTTTTCAGTTTTTTTAGATATTTCTTAAATTCCTTCATATCTATTCTTTCTCTTCGTCAACATCATTATCAGGTTTACTTTCCTTTTCAATGCTTTTTAATATTTTATTAATTTTCAGGCTATAATTTAATGTGTCATCAATGAAAAAGGCAATTTCAGGAACTATTCTTAATTTAAGTTTCATTCCAATTTGTTTTCTAATAAAACCTTTACCTTTATTTAATGCATCTAAACCTGCCTTAGCTTTTTCTTCATCTAGATGACTAATGAATATCTTGGCGAAAGATAAATCCTTAGCTACTGTCACATCTGTAATAGTAATTAAGTTTAAGCGAGGATCCTTAAGATCCTCTCTTATTACTTCCGCTAAAACTTTCATTAACTCACCCTCTAGTCTTTGACTACGATGATGTTTTCTTATCATAATTTACTCCTAATCTAACTTCCTGGCTATACTTTCTAAAGTATATGCTTCAATTATATCTCCAACTCTCACATCGTTAAAGCCTACAACACTAAGGCCACATTCATAACCTTGTGCAACTTCTTTAACTTCATCTTTAAAACGTTTAAGGGAGTCTATTTCACCTTCGTGAATTATTATTCCATCTCTTAAGACTCTTAATTTAGAATTGTTTGTAACTTTTCCATCAAGTACATAACAACCAGCTACAAGACCTATTTTCGGCACTTTTATAACTTGTCTTACTTCGACTGAACCAAGTTCAACTTCCTTGATTTCTGGTGCTAAAAGTCCACTTATAGCTTTTTTGATATCATCAATAACTTCGTAGATTACACGGTATAGTGTTACATTGACATCTTCTTCTGCTGCTAGTTTTTTAGAATTAGTATCAGGTCTTACATTAAAACCTATTATCAAAGCTTCAGATGACATAGCTAACTTAACGTCAGTTTCAGTAATTGCACCAACACCTTCATGAATAATATTAACCTTAACTTCATCACTTTGAATGTTTCTGATTGACTGACACAATGCCTCTACTGATCCATGGACATCACCTTTAACGATTATGTTCAATTCTTTCAAGTTGCCTTCGCTGATTTTTTCAAACAAGTTTTCAAGTGATACCATTTGATTTTTCCTGCCGCGTTCTTCCTTCTTGACGATTTTTCTTTGATCTGCCAAGTAGGCTGCTAACTTTTCATCTTTGACTGCTTGGAATACATCACCAGCTTCTGGTACGACAGATAATCCTAATACCTCTACAGGTGTAGCTGGTCCAGCACTTTTTATGCTTTTACCGCCATCATTCATCATAGCTTTAACCTTACCATAGGCCTCACCAGCTAATATCATATCGCCGATTTTCAAAGTCCCTTTATTGATAAGTAGTGATGTAACTGTACCTTTTTCTTTATCCAATCTACCATCAATAACAAAACCTTCAGCTAATCTATTAGGATTTGCTTTTAATTCTAGCATTTCAGCTTGTAATTGAATCATTTCTAATAATGTATCAATGTTTTCATTGTTTTTTGCTGAAACAGGAACGAAAATGGTTTCACCACCCCATTCTTCAGATACAAGACCGTATTCTGTTAATTGTTGCATTACTTTAGTTGCATCAGCACCTTCTTTATCAATCTTATTTACAGCAACAATAATTGGGACGCCTGCTGCTTTAGAGTGATTTATTGCTTCTACAGTCTGTGGCATAACACCATCATCAGCAGCAACTACTAAAATGGCAATATCTGTAATATTTGCTCCTCTTGCACGCATTGTAGTAAAGGCAGCATGTCCAGGTGTATCGATGAAGGTTATTTTCTTGCCTCCATGATGTACTTGATAAGCTCCTATATGTTGTGTTATTCCACCAGCTTCTGTTGCAATAACATTTGTTTTTCTAATTGCATCTAAAAGTGAAGTTTTACCATGGTCAACGTGTCCCATTACTGTAACAATCGGTGGTCTTGATTTTAATGTTTTAACATCGTCTTCTACTACATCTAATTCAGTTTGTCTCTTTAATGATTTGAATTCAATTTCTTCAATGCCATATTCTGTAGCTATTAGAGATGCTGTATCAAAGTCAACAAATTGATTTATTGTAGCCATAACACCAAGTGTTATAAGCTTTTTGATTATTTCACCAGATGCTTTATTCAGACGCATAGCCAAATCTTTTACTTGGATTTCTTCACCTAAAGTGATTTTTTTTAGATTTACTTCAATGATTTCAACATCTGATTTTTGTCTTCTGCTTCTGTTTCTTTTATTATATTTCCATCTATCGTCACCACCAACCATCCTGTTGCTTTTATACTCAACTTTGGCTGGTCCCGGTTTTTTAACTTCCGCCTTCTTTTTAAAATCTTTTTTTACTCCAGGAGTCGTAGTTACAGGAGCATCAACCTTGTTGATTGGTCTGTCACCTTGTGGTCTAGGTTGTTGTGGTGGTCTGTCGCCTTGTGGTCTAAATTGTTGTGGTGGTCTATCACCTTGTGGTCTAGATTGTTGTGGTGGTCTATCACTTTGTGGTCTAGATTGTTGTGGTGGTCTATCACCTTGTGGTCTAGATTGTTGTGGTGGTCTGTCACCTTGTGGTCTAGATTGTTGTGGTG
>JBGSJN010000066.1:0-3551 GCA_041741995.1 Bacillota bacterium | reverse complement strand
CTATATTTTGAAATATAATTCCTTCGCTTTCATCTAGTTCATTAAGTACTTTGCCCCAGGGATCAATAACCATTGAGTGGCCATAAGGACAATACTCAGCTTTATTATCAGCAGCAGGTGAGCAAAGAGCGAAATAACTTTGTGTATCTAATGCTCGAGCCCTACCCAATAGTTGATAATGAGCAGGCCCAGACACATTATTAAAAGCACCTGGTACAATATAAAGGAAAGGATTCTCTTCTTCAAGATTTTGAAATAGCTCAGGAAATCGTAAATCAAAACAAATTGCTAATCCTATTTTTCCAAGTGAAGTTTCAACTACAGTATACTCATTACCAGGAGTTATAAACTCTGATTCGTGATAAGTTAAATCGTCATAATCCACATCAAATAGATTTATCTTTCTGTATTTACCAAGCTCAATTCCATTTTCAAAGGCAAAGGTTGTATTATAAATGCTAGTGCCTGATTTTTCAGGAATACTACCACCTATTAAGATAATACCTTTACTTGATTCACTCAGAAATTTATAGGTAGTGCCATGATGTTCTTCTGCATTATTCCTTATATAGGACTTAGAATAAGGAGTGTTGAACATTTCAGGAAGAACAATAATTTCTGCGGCAGAAAGCTTTGCTCTTTCTATGAAAAGACTAGCTGTTTCCAAGTTTCTCTCTTTAGATGCTGATACCTTCATTTGACATAAGGCAATTTTCATCTGGTCACCTCGCTATTAGATTCCTTTAGTATAGTTTAACAATCCTCCGGCCAATACTATTTCAATAGCTCTTGTTGAAAGATCATAGTTTAATTCATACTCTTTATTTTTTGATTTATTTATTAACTTGATAGCTTTATTATTTTTTAGTGATATAACAAGATTATTTAATTCAACTATATCACCTTGCTCAATATTTTCATAGTCTGCCTCATTTTTAAAAGTTAGTGGTAAAAGGCCAAAGTTGACTAAATTTGCTTTATGAATTCTAGCAAAAGATTTTGTTATTACTGCTTTGACGCCAAGATACATTGGGGCTAGAGCAGCATGTTCTCTTGATGATCCTTGTCCATAGTTATGACCGCCAATGATGAAACCACCATTCTTGTCCAAGGCTCTTTGGCTAAAATCTTTATCAACAGTAGTGAAAACATATTTTGCAATTTCTGGAATATTTGATCTTAATGGAAGGATTTTTGCCCCAGCAGGCATTATATGGTCAGTGGTAATATTATCTTCTACTTTAATTAGAACTTCGCCATTAATATTATTGTCTAGAGGATTATTAACTGGAAGAGGTTTTATATTTGGGCCTCTTATAATCTCTACTTGGCTACCATCTACAAGTGGTGGAATAATCATATTATCATCTATTAAGAAATGATCTGGCATTGGAGTAGATATGTCTTGACTGAGACTCATTGGATTAGTTATAACACCAGACAAGGCACTTACAGCAGCTGTTTCCGGGCTTACTAGGTATATTGATGCATCCTTCGTACCACTTCTACCAAAGAAGTTTCTATTAAAGGTTCTAAGGGATACAGCATTACTACTTGGAGATTGACCCATACCTATACAAGGACCACAGGCAGACTCTAGAATTCTAGCACCTGATGCGATAAGATCGGCTAAATAACCATCCTTAGCTAACATTTCAAAAACCTGTTTTGATCCTGGTGAAATTACTAAGCTTATAGTTGGATGTACAGTTTTTCCTTTTAGTATCTTGGCTACTTTAACCAAATCTGTGTATGAGGAGTTTGTACAACTTCCAATTGCTACCTGATTTACTTTCATTCCTTCAAGACTTGCTATACTCTTAATGTTATCAGGACTATGAGGAACTGCAGCCAGGGGTTGTAATTCATCAAGATTAATTTCTAAATTATGATCATAGACACAATCTTCATCGGCTATCAGTTCTTTGAAGGCACTAGCCCTATTTTGAGCAATTAGGAACTTTCTTGTTACCTCATCACTTGGGAAAACTGAAGTAGTAGCACCAAGTTCTGCCCCCATATTAGTAATTGTAGCTCTTTCAGGTACAGTTAGACTCTTGATTCCTTGTCCATAATACTCTATAACTCTACCAACTCCACCTTTAACGCCAAGTATTTCAAGTACTTTTAAAATGATATCTTTAGAGGATACATAAGCTTTTAGTTGACCAGTTAATTTAATACCTACAACTTCAGGAGTTGTAAGGTAGAAAGGTCCACCTGCCATTGCAACAGCAACATCAAGACCACCAGCTCCAATTGCTAGCATACCAAGACCGCCTCCTGTAGGTGTATGGCTGTCAGATCCTAGTAATGTCTTACCAGGTTGACCGAATCTCTCTAAGTGTACCTGATGACAGATACCATTACCTGGTCTAGAAAAATATAGCCCATATTTGGCTGCTATAGATTGTAAAAATGCATGATCATCAGCATTTTCAAATCCTGTTTGTAAGGTATTGTGATCTATGTAACTAACTGAAAGATCGGTTTTAACTCTTGGTAATCCTATTGCTTCAAATTGTAGGTATGCCATGGTACCAGTTGCATCCTGAGTCAAGGTTTGATCTATTCTAATTCCTATTTCTTGTCCTTTTTTTAATTCTCCTACAAGTAGGTGTTCTGCAAGTATTTTTTCTGTAAGGGTTCTTCCCATAAATATCACCTCATAAAATTATTCATACTTTGATAATTATAGCAAAAAAAATGCTAATATAATAGAGTAGATGAATGAGAACTAATAGGAGGTAAAGATGAATATAGTGCTTTTTGAGCCGGAAATACATAGTAATACTGGGAATATCGCTAGAACCTGTGCAATAACTGGAGCGAGGTTACACTTAATTAAACCATTAGGGTTTAGCCTTGAGGATAAATATCTTAAAAGAGCAGGACTAGATTATTGGGAATATCTTGATTTAAAGGTTTATGAAAATTACGAAGAATTCTTAGGAAAAAATAAAGGTGCCATTCTTTATTTCTTCTCCACTAAGGGTGAAGTTTCTTACACGGATAAGTCATATCAAGAAAATGACTACCTAGTATTTGGTCCTGAAACAAGAGGCCTCCCACTTGAGATGATGGAGAATAATTGGGGAAATGTATGCAAAATACCAATGGGCGAAAAATTTAGATCTTTGAATCTAAGTAATGCAGTAGCAATTGTACTTTATGAAGCATTAAGACAAGGCAATTTTAAAGGGTTAAAATAGATGGTAAGATTATTGGTTATTTCAGATACCCATTATCCAGCAAGAAAAATACCAGGTAAGTTCTTTGAACTATTAATGGATGATGAAGGGTGTTTAAACTATGATGGTTTAATACATTGTGGAGATATTCAACAAATAGAATTTTATGAAGAATTAATTAGAATAGGTATTCCAGTTTATGCAGTATTAGGAAATAATTATGATTTTATGTTGGAAAGACAATTGCCAAAGCGAAGAGTTTTATACTTTGAAAATGTTAAAATTGGTATAGTACATGGAAATGGAGCCTATTCTAGAGCTATTGATAATGCCAGAAAGGAGTTTATAGGAGAATCATTA
>JBGSJN010000065.1:0-8982 GCA_041741995.1 Bacillota bacterium | reverse complement strand
CAATTAAAGAGTACATGGATTTCTATAACTATGAGAGAATACAAGAAAAACTAAACGACCAGAGCCCAATGGAATATCGGAGTCTAGTCGCTTAGTTATGTTTTATTATTTCCACTGTCTACTTGACAGGGAGCAGTTCATATTAATCTGTCGGCTCTTTATTTATATACAACCGCTCAACACCAAGCTTTTTAAACACTGACATATATAGCTTGGTTATAGAACCTGTAGCTATTGCCACTACAAAGGTACCTTCCCTTACACTGATTATCTTCCCAAAAGCAGATAAGGAAATAATTACAGCTATAAGTAACAAGGTTGAATCAAACAAGATCTTTACATTACCAAATTTCATACCTGACTTATCAGAAATTATCTTAACTAAACCCTCTGCTGGATTAATAACCACATTGGCAATAATTTGGATATAGATACCAAAAGCCAAAAGAAAACAAGCAATAACAAGAACTACAACCTTGGATAAATAATCCGAAGGATTAACGAACCTGAAAACATACATTCCAGTATCAACAAAAAAACCAAATATAGGGCAAAGTAATAACTGCATATATTGTTCCTTGTTAAACTTTCCCTTTAATAAGATGAATTCTAGAATAACGAAGGATAAAGTAAGCAGAAAAACCAATGTACCAATACTCAGTGGTGTGATCAGAGATATTAAAAAAGGCACACTAAATATTGGAGTTGTTCCTAAATTTGACTTGGCTGTCAAACTAATAGCCATGCCCATTAAGAACAAACCTGTTATAAAAATTAGGTATCTTATGGCAATTTTTGATTTCATATAACTAACCTCCGATTATTATCAGTTCATTATATAGCAAATCTTAGAATTCAGCAATTAAAAAAATTTATTAATGTGCTATATTATATCTATAGAGGAATAAAGGAGAGTGAACTTAATGTTTAGCTATATTATAGCAATTGGAGACAATAATGAAATGGGACATAATAATGGTCTGCCCTGGAGACTACCAAAAGAAGTTCGCTACTTCCGTAGTGTGACAGAATGGCATACTATAATTATGGGTAGAAGAACCTTTGAAAGCCTTCCTTATGTATTGCCCAATAGGAGACATATTGTACTAACTAAAGATAAGGAGTACAAGTTTGATAATCCTAATGTCGTAATAGTTAACAAATTAGAAGAAGTTTTTGAAATTTGTAATGACATTGAAGAAAATTTCATAATTGGTGGAGCAGAGATATTTAAAATTTTCATGCCTTATGTAGAAAGAATATATCTCACAATAGTCCATGGTAACTTTGAGGCAGATGTCTACTTCTTTCCACTTAATATGGATGAATGGATAGAAACAAAAAAATGGGAAGCAACACTAGATAATATAAATAAAATACCACATACATACTATGTGCTAGATAGAAAAAAATAGATGTTTAGCAAAAGAAGGGTTCAATTATGATATTTGATGATGAAAAAAAAGAAAATACAATAAATATAGAAGAATTAACAAATGATGATTTATCAAAACTTCATCGCTATTGGTCTGCTTGTAATTACCTGGCTGCCGGAATGATTTATCTCCAGAACAATCCCTTAATGAAAAGACCGTTAAAGATTAATGATGTTAAAAATAGACTTTTAGGACACTGGGGGACCAGTCCTGGTTTATCCTTTATCTATGTTCATTTAAATAGAATGATAAAGAAATATGATCTTAATATGATCTATATTGCAGGACCGGGACATGGAGCACCAGGAGTATTGGGACCTGTTTATCTAGAAGGTACATATTCTGAAATTAATCCAGAAATCAGTCAAGATGAAGATGGTTTGTGTAAACTATTTCAGCATTTTTCATTCCCTGGAGGTATAGGAAGTCATTGTACACCTGAAATACCAGGCTCAATACATGAAGGTGGGGAACTAGGGTATAGTCTATCCCATGCCTATGGTGCTGCCTTTGATAACCCAGAATTAATAGTTGCAGTTGTAGTAGGTGACGGAGAAGCAGAAACAGGCCCACTAGCAACAGCTTGGCATTCTAATAAGTTCCTGAATCCCAAAAGAGATGGAGCTGTTCTACCTATACTGCACTTAAATGGCTATAAGATTGCCAATCCTACAATACTTGCTAGAATAAGCCATCAAGAATTAGAATATCTTTTTAAAGGCTATGGCTACAAACCATACTTTGTTGAAGGTGAAGAGCCTTTGAGTATGCATAAGAAAATGGCTGAAGTAATAGAAGAAGCCATATTAGAAATTAGAGCAATACAAGATAATGCCAGAATAAATGGTATAGAAGAAAGACCTATATGGCCAATGATAGTTTTAAAATCTCCAAAAGGCTGGACAGGTCCTAAAGAATTAGAGGGGCACAAGCTAGAAGGTTCATGGCGTTCTCACCAAGTGCCTTTATCAAAGGTTCACTCTGATAGCAAACAACTAAAAATGTTAGAAAAATGGCTCTTAAGCTACAAACCAAATGAACTATTTGACATAAAAGGCAGACTTTTACCAGAACTTAAAGAATTGGCACCAATTGGTGAAAGAAGAATGAGCGCCAATAAAGCCGCTAATGGAGGACTTCTTAGGAAAGAATTAAATATTCCCGACTTTAGAAAGTATGCTGTAGAAGTTAAAACACCTGGTGTTATTTATCATGGTAATACTTTAGCATTAGGGGATTTCTTATCTGGCATTTTCGAGAATAATAGTGATAATTTCAGATTATTTGGCCCTGATGAAACTGCTTCAAATAGACTCCAGGCTGTTTTTGAAGTAACTAATAAAACTTGGTTAGGTGACTATCTAAAAGAAGATGCTGATGGCGGTCATCTGGCTAGAGATGGGCGAGTGATGGAAATGTTAAGTGAACATACATTACTTGGTTGGTTAGAAGGTTACCTGCTCACTGGAAGACATGGACTTTTCCATACTTATGAAGCCTTTGCTCATATTATCGATTCAATGTTTAATCAACATGCCAAATGGTTGAACATCAGTAAGGAAGAAATACCCTGGAGATCACCAATATCATCAGAAAACATACTATTATCTTCAACTGTCTGGCGTCAGGATCATAATGGATTCTCCCACCAGGATCCTGGTTTTATTGATGTAGTTACCAATAAGAATCCGGATGTTGTAAGAATATATCTACCACCTGATGCTAACTGTCTTCTGGCAGTTGCTAATCATTGTTTTAAAGGAACAGGGCTGGTTAATGTCATCGTAGCTGATAAACAAAAGCATTTACAGTATCTTAATATAGAAGAAGCTATAAAACATTGTAAAAATGGACTTGGTATCTGGGATTGGGCAAGTAATACAAAAACAGAACCAGACATTGTAATAGCCTGTTGTGGAGATGTATCAACACAAGAATCTTTAGGAGCTGCTGCTATACTTCGGCAAGAACTTCCTCAAGTAAAAATGCGCTTTATAAATATTGTGGATTTATTCAAGTTAATCTCAGCGGAGGAACATCCTCATGGCCTCTCCGATCAAGAATTTGAGGAACTATTTACTAAGGATAAACACATTATTTTAAATTTTCATGGTTATCCTTGGTTAATACATAAATTAACATATAAGAGAATTAATCAGACAAGAATTCATGTACGTGGCTATAAGGAGAAAGGTAGTATAAATACGCCTCTAGAACTAGCTATTGAAAACAAGATTGACAGATATAATTTAGTAATCGATGTAATTGACCGACTTGGTAACTTAGGTTATGAAGGGGAGAGATTACGTGAAAAGATGTTGGAAACTATTCAAGAGAGTTTGGAGTATGCCCATGAACATGGCATGGATAGACAAGAGATTATAAACTGGAAATGGCCCTATTAATTATATATATGATATAATTTAGTTAAGAAAGGTGGGATTCATAATGAGTGAAGTAAAAGATTTTGTTGCTGTAAAATTAGAAAGCACAGAACTGAAAACCGATATTGATGTATTAGCCTTCAAGGCAGTTAGATTTAGACAAGGACAGCCGACAGAAAGGTTTATTAAGTATGTTAGTTTTGATGGAGAACTCAACAGGGAAATATTTGAAAGAACTGGAATATCCTATGAAACTTTAAAAGAAGAAGGAGTAAGTGAAAATCAAGCTTACAAGGAATTCTTTAACTTCATTGGAAATGACGTGATAGTCACTAACAATATGGCCTTTTACAGAGCCTTTATAAATAAACATAATACAAAGTTAATAAAGACTAAAGACGAAAGAAAAGAAGAACAAGAAAAATTCTTCTTTGATGATGATCATAAGAAAATAAGCACCCAGTGGCTTGCTCAATCCTTATATCTTGGTGTGGAGGATTATGAAATTAGCACTCTTTTAAGGTATTTTGATATTGATTATGATGAGGCTGACCCTGTTGGCGAAGTAGAAGCTATTGGGAAATTACTTTTAAAACTAGAAACTTCCATGAAAGAACAAAATAAGACTTTGAATATTTAAAGGATTATGTGTGCAAAAATGAAAAAAATAATAATTATGGGAGCTGCTGGCAGGGATTTTCATAACTTCAATATCTACTTTAGAGATAATAAAAGATATGAGGTAGTCGCTTTTACTGCTACTCAAATTCCAGGAATTGAAAATAGAAGATACCCTGGATTACTTGCAGGAAAAAACTATCCTGAAGGAATACCTATTTATAATGAAGAAAGTCTGGAAAGGCTGATTGTAGAAAATGATATTGATGAAGTAATATTTGCTTATAGTGATATTTCTCATGCAGAACTTATGCATAAGGCATCCAAGGTGATTGCTAATGGTGCGGATTTTAAACTAATGGGTACAAAAAGCACAATGATCAAATCAAGTCTACCTGTAATTGCCATAACTGCAACAAGAACAGGCAGTGGTAAAAGTCAGGTATCAAGATATATTGGGATCTTACTTAAAAGTCTAGGGTTTAAACCTATAATCATTAGACACCCTATGCCCTATGGACAACTAGCTGAACAAAAAGTACAACGTTTTGCAACCTTTGATGATCTTGATATCCATAATTGTACCATAGAAGAACGTGAGGAATATGAACCACATATAGAAGCAGGGTTGATTGTCTATGCTGGTGTTGATTATGGGGAAATTTTAAAAAAAGCTGAACTTGAAACAGATGTAATAATCTGGGATGGTGGCAATAATGATTTCTCCTTTTATGAACCAGTTTTGAATATTGTTGTAGTTGATCCTCTTAGAATTGGTGATGAAACAAGTTATTATCCAGGAGAGATTAATCTTATTAGTGCCGATATTGCTATTATAAATAAAGTTAATACAGCAGAGGTTAGTAATGTTGAGGAGTTGAAAAAAATCATATCCAAGAATAATCCAAAAGCAAAAATTATTTTGGCCAACTCAAATATTACAGTAGATGATCAATCATTGATAAAGGGTAAAAGAGTATTAGTTGTTGAAGATGGTCCTACTCTTACTCATGGTCAAATGTCCTATGGTGCAGGAGTTATTGCAGCCAGGATGTTTGGAGCAATTGAGCTATTGAATCCAGGTCCTTTTGCTGTTGGTTCAATTATTGACACCTTGAAAAAGTGGCCAAAATTAAAAGAACTTGTACCTGCTATGGGTTATAGTAAGGAACAAATCAAGGATTTGCAGGAGACTATCAACAAATCCCCAGCAGAGGTAGTAATAACTGGAACTCCGATAGATTTAAGCAGAGTCATCGATATAAGAAAACCTGTGGTTAGGGTTAGATATGACCTGGAAGAAATAGAGCCCCAGTTAGAAAAACTGTTAGTCAAGATGTTGGTTGTTTAGATGGTTAGTTGACAATAGGTTATGATATACTAGGTATTGTATTAAAAAAATAATTATTATATAGGAGGAAAGTATATAATGAATCCAATCGTTACTATTGAATTAGAAAATAAGGGTGTTATCAAATTAGAACTTTATCCAGAGATTGCACCGAATACTGTTAATAATTTTTTATCACTGATTGCTAAAGGCTATTATGATGGTTTATCTTTTCATAGAGTTATTCCAGGCTTTATGATACAAGGTGGTTGTCCAAAAGGTAGTGGTATTGGTGGACCTGGTTATGTGATAAAAGGTGAGTTTTCTGATAATGGATTTGATAATCCGCTAAAACATGAGCGTGGTGTTATTTCTATGGCTAGAACTAATGCTCCGAACTCTGCAGGTTCTCAGTTTTTTATTATGGTCAAGGATTCATCATTTCTTGATAAACAATATGCGGCATTTGGTAAAGTGACTGAAGGAATGGAAGAGGCGGATAAAATTGTGGCTGTTGATACAGATCGTAATGATAAACCTTTAACTCCTCAAGTTATGAAGAAAGTAACTGTTGATACTTTTGGTGTTGTTTATGATGATGTGGTAAAGTGTTAGCTTAATTGTTATTTGATTATCAAGGGTTTCAGAGATTTCTGAAGCCCTTTTGTATATTGTATATATTAGGAAGGAAGTAGTTAAATTGAATGAAACCAACCTTTATGAAGGTGTTAAAAAGTATTTTGAGAGTCTTGGGTATTTGGTTAGAGCTGAAGTTAAGGATATTGATGTTTGCGCTATCAAGGGGGATTTGCTTATTGGTGTTGAATTAAAGAAGAATCTTACAGTGGATCTTTTGGTTCAAGGTGTTCTTAGGCAGAAGCTTTGTGATTTGGTTTATATAGCTGTACCAAGACCAAAGAGGTTTAAAAAGAACAGGGATTTTTCCAATACTCTCCATCTTTTAAGGCGTCTTGAACTTGGACTTCTTTTTGTTGATGTAGAAAATGGTGATGCTGAAGAGATTTTGGAACCTGCTTATTTTAATTTGGATAAGGCGAGGTCAGCTGCGATTAAAAAACGTAAGGCTTTACTTAAGGAAATAAAGGGGAGGAGTCTTAGTCTGAATCAGGGAGGTTCTTCAAGAACCAGGTTGATGACTGCTTATAGGGAGGAATCCTTGAAGACAGTGGCTCTTTTGCTGGAAAAAGGCAGTGTGGCTCCAAAGGATTTAAAAGAATTAGGTTTAAAGAGCAGCATTCTGAGGGATAATTATTATGGTTGGTTTAAAAAGATAGCTAGAGGGACTTATGTTCTTGATGATAGTAGAAGTAGTGATTATTCCTGCTATGAGGACTATATTCGTAAGTTCAGGTCTATCTTGATTTCTAGTTAGAGTTGGGATAGGCTACCATTTGTGTTGAATTTGTGTTATAATTAGTTTAGTTATGATAGATGTAGCAATTTTGCTAATATTTATAAAGCTATTTTAATTTGGTCTTAATAGATATTAGCTTATCAATTATGAGGATTAAGCTAGTTTCTATTAAGGCCATCATTATTTTTTGGGTAAAAGTGGTTTTTTCTGGTGGGATAATATTATCCCGGGGAAGAAAGGAGTAGGTTTATGTTTGAAATTGGACAGTTTGTAGTTTATGGTAACAATGGGGTTTGCAAGGTTGAAGATATTGGTACTTTAGATGTACCTGGGTTGCCTGCAGATAGGGTTTATTATACTTTAACTCCACATAAGACTAGGGGTGGAAAGATATTTACTCCTGTCGATAATCAAAAAGTGATTATGCGTCCAGTTATTGCAAGGGATGAAGCTTTGCAATTAATTGATGACATTAACAATATTGATTCTTTATGGGTTTTGGATGAGAAAAAAAGAGAGTTCGCCTATAAGGAAGCATTTCAAAAATGTGATTGCAGAGAAATGGTTAAGATTATTAAGACTATTTATTCTCATACAGAGGAGCGTCTTGCTGAAGGCAAGAAGGTTTCAAATTGTGATGAAAGATATTTCAAGATGGCCGAGGATAGATTTTATGGTGAACTTGCAATTCCTCTTCAAATGGAAATAGAAGAAGTTAGAGAATATGTTATTAAAAGGGTAGAAAAATTATCTTAGTTAATATATTTATAACCGAATTTAATATAGTTTTATTAAGTGTTCCAGTTATACTGGAACACTTTTTTGTGAATAATATATTATTAATATTATATTAAAATAAAATCATAATGATTATTATTTTATGAATTAGAGAATATTAAAAATAGTACTAATATAAACTATTAGATAAATAGAACATAATCTAAGTGCAACAAACTTATAATTATACAGTTGGAATATATGTTATATTTATTAAGAAGTATATAAATACGTAGTTAGATTTGCAGCATTATTTGAAATTATTATTTTAGGAGGTATTTAAATGAAGAAAAAATTAATTAAAGGATTAGGCTTTTCATTATTCGTTGTATTAGTGATGACAGCTTTTTCATCAGTTGTATTAGCTGAAGATTCAGGTTGGTTGAGTCCTACTCAAAATTTTGATGATGGGGTATCTTATGAAGAACGTGCCTATTCTCAAAATGATTCAAGCGCTATTTTTAATGATAGCGATGATGAAGCAACCTATTATGGTTTTGGTACTATAGTTCCTGCTGGAGCTATTATCGATGGTGTTGAAGTTAGAATGGATGCTTACAAAGATAACTATAGCAGCAGAAATTTCAATGTTAGACTTTATACTGGAAATACTGCTAGAGGCAATTGGGTAAATAGTGGAACATTAGCTAACAGCGATACAGACACTTACATTGTGTTAGGTTCTGAAACAGCTGATTGGGGCTATACAGGTTGGGATGCTACTAATGTAAATACTCTAAGAGTTAGAGTTGATGCATCATGGTCAGAAAATGGCGGAAATGCTTATCTAGATCATATCCAAATTAAAGTACATTACCATATGCCAACATATGATATTACTTATAATTTAGATGGTGGTACAAATGCTGTTGCAAATCCTGCGACTTTCCAAGCTAGTACACCAACAATCGTGCTTGAAGATGCAGTTAAAGCTGGCTATAATTTTGAAGGTTGGTTCAGTGATGAAGCATTAACAACTGAAGTTACTGAAATTCCAATGGGATCTACTTGTGACGTTGAGTTATTTGCTAAATGGTCTTTAAAAGTATTTGAGATAAACTA
>JBGSJN010000064.1:0-12023 GCA_041741995.1 Bacillota bacterium | reverse complement strand
TCCTAAAAATGCGAATAGTTTACCTTGTTCTACCTTGAAGCTAATATTCTTTACTGCTTCAACTGCCCCATAGGATTTCACTAAATTTTCTACCGCTATGATTTCAGTCATATAATCACTCCCTTTTACGATTAATTAATTAAATTATATCACTTCAATATTTTAGGTACAATGCTCTTGTCTGGAATATATAATTATGATAATATTTTATACAAACATTAATACATTAATTATGATAAAAGCAGATTCAATAACAATTGAACTGTTCTTATATTCCCCATATTTAAAAACGCCCCTATAAAAATAGAGCTCTTCTAAAGAGCTCTATTTACATTCTATCAATATAACTATCTTTGCTATTTCTTTTCTTTTAATTCATCAGCTAATAGTTTAATCTTTTTTTCAATCTCAGCTATCAAAACTCTAAATTCATCATCACTTTTTCCTGTAGGGTCATCTAAACCCCAATCCATCCTCTTCTCACTGGGTATATAAGGACACTGTACATTACAACCCATAGTAACAACAACGTCAACCTTTGGTATATCCCCTATAAGCTTGGAATACTGATCTTTCTCCATATCTATACCATAGATTCTTTTCATCAATCTGACTGCATCCTGATTGATTTCATCCTTAACCTCAGTCCCGGCGGAATAGCTTTCAAAAACATCACTCTCATAAATCTTACCTAATGCTTCAGCAATCTGAGATCGGCAAGAATTATGAACACAGATAAAAGCTACCTTCTTCATATTACTCATCCTTGTCAAACCAACCTTTCGTTCTATTAACAAAAGCTACCAGTAACAACATTACCGGAACTTCAGTTAAGACCCCTACTGTTGTAACAAGTACAACTGGTGAATTAACACCAAATAAGGTAATAGCTACAGCAACCGATAATTCAAAGAAATCAGATGCTCCAATCAAACCTGCCGGAGCAGCAATACAATGTGGTTGTTTTGCTTTCCAACTAACAAAATAGGCAAAAGCAAATGTTAGTAGGTTTTGAAGAATTAATGGTACAGCAATCATCGCTACATGCCAAGGACTATTTAATATTGCTTCACCTTGGAAGGAGAAAATGATAATAAGTGTCAATAATAATCCAATAACAGTTATATTATCAAATTTAGGAATAAAAGTATTCGTAAAATAATCTAACCCTTTCTTTTCAATCATAAACTTACGAGTAAGAGCACCGGCTACTAGTGGAATCACTACAAAAAGAACAATTGATAGAAACAATGTGTCCCATGGCACAAATATATTGGTTATCCCTAATAGAAATGTAACTATCGGTACAAAAAATACCAAGACTAATAAATCGTTTACTGCGACCTGAACAAGAGTATAAGCAGGATTGCCCTTGGTAAGATTACTCCAGACGAAAACCATGGCTGTACATGGAGCAGCTCCTAGTAGTACAGCACCAGCAACATACATTCTACCTAATTCCGGATCAATAAAACTCTTGAAAACTACCAAGAAAAACAACGATGCCAGACCAAACATCAAAAAAGGCTTAATAAGCCAACTTGTACCACAAGATATTAATAAGCCCTGAGGGTTCTTTCTTACGTTCTTTACTGAATTAAAATCTATCTTTAACATCATTGGGTAGATCATCAACCATATTAATACGGCAATCGGAATAGATACTTCTGCATAAGTGAATTGTTCCAGAAAATCTGGAATGAAACCAAGGTATTGACCTATCAATATTCCAGCCCCCATACATCCTAACACCCAAATAGTCAGGTATTTTTCAAAAAAACTAATGCCTTTGATTTTAGCCATTTTACATCTCCATTTATCTTTTTATCTCTTCTTATTAATATTCTTACAAATACAATTTTCCTTTTCTCTAGTTATATATTTAATAAAATCAATTAATCCTTCAGCCTTATCCTTATTTAGATTGTATCTCATCCAGGCACCTTTTCTTACAGCAAGCACAATTCCAGCATCAGATAATATCTTCATATGATAGCTTAGTGTTGATTGTGATATCTTAAATTCATCTAATATATCATTAGCACACATTTCCTCACAGGATAGCATATCTATGATCTTTAGCCTTGTTTCATCTGATATTGCTTTTAATATCGGTATGTATTCTGCATATGAGTATTCCATGATTATCTCCTCACCCCCTATAATATCGAAATTATTCAATGTTATCGAAATTTTTCGATATTCTATAATTTTATTTTAACAGAATATATTTATCTAAGTCAATGACTTCTAATATAATTTCTGAAAAGTAAAAATACAGGAGTATTCTCTACCCCTGTACTTACATATAACTTCCAATATATCTGATTTTAGATTCTAACTAATAAACTTCTTTATATCTCCAACAGATAATACTTTGCCTTTAGCTACTACTTTTTCATCAATAACCAAAGCCGGGGTGGACATCACCCCATACTCCATAATCTTTTGAAGATCTTCTACCTTTTCAACGCTAGCATCAATACCAGCTTCACTAATAGCAGTTCTTACATTAGCTTCAAGTTTCTTACAACTAGGACAACCTGTACCTAAAACTTTAATAACCATAATATACCTCACTTTCTAAATAAACAAATATGCAAAAGCATTAAATAAATAACCAATAATTACAATCCCTACAGCAACTATACCAAAGAAAATCCCTAGTAATTTTGGTTTCACCACTCTCTTTAACATAATTAATGATGGCAGTGACAAGGCAGTAACACCCATCATAAAGGCCAACACTGTACCTATACCAACTCCTTTACCAACTAAAGCCTCAGCTATAGGAAGAGTTCCAAAAATATCAGCGTACATTGGAATACCAACTACAGTAGCCACAAACACAGAATACCATTTATCTTGACCTAAAACACCAGTAATAATATCTTGAGGAATCCAGTTATGAATCGCAGCACCAATACCAACACCTATAAGAATATATAGCCATACCTTCTTAACTATGTCCATAACCTGATCTTTAGCATAATTAAGACGATCTCTTCTAGTTAGTTTCTCCTCGTCTAAATCTACCAGCTTATTACTATAAACAAAGGGTTCTACATATTTTTCAAGTTTTGATTTACCAATTATAGTACCACCAAGTACAGCCAGTACTAACCCCACTACAACATAAGCTATAGCAATCTTCCAGTTGAAGATACTAGCCAACAATATAACTGAGGCCAAATCAACAAAAGGAGAAGATATTAGAAATGAAAAAGTAACTCCTAGAGGAAGGCCTGCACTAGTAAACCCTATAAACAAAGGAATAGAAGAACAAGAACAAAAAGGAGTAATAGTTCCAAGTAAAGCTCCTAATATATTAGCCGATATACCTTTATAGTTACCTAAAATTTTCTTAGTTCTTTCTGGAGGAAAGAAACTTTGAATATATGACACTAAGAATATTAAAAATCCTAAAAGAATAAATATTTTGATCACATCATAGATAAAGAAATGTATACTACCTCCTAACCTACTTTCCATATCAAGTCCAAAAACTTTTTCTACTAGAAGTTCCACAAGATCATACAACCATTGCATCTTCAGTAATTGATTATTTAGCCATTCAAATATAAACATAAGCCATCACCTTTCATTAGTTAAATATTTATTTGTTTAATTTATTAACACAAAGATTCAAGAAATGGTCCTTGTCTAAAATTCTTTTACTATCATTTAGTAAAATCGAATATTTATTAAGATCACCACTTAGTTGAGATAAAATATTCAACAGGAAAACATTATCCTGATTCTCCCTTACTATTGAATATTCTATAAATTTTTCTTTCCTGGTATCTATAACAATATTCATATCTCTTAACTTAGCAAGATTCTTAGAAACACTAGGTTGTGAAATATTTAATATCCCGCATATTTGACACACACATAAATCCTGACCATACAAAAGCATTAGTATTCTTAATCTAGTATCATCAGATAGCACCTTGAATGTATTAGTCAATTTATCCATTTCATATACCTTCTTCCATTACATATACCTATATGGGTATATGTCTATATTAAACCTTTACCCTAATTATGTCAACAATTAAAATAAACAAAAAAGAAAACTCTAAAAGAGTTTTCTTAAGAAATATATATAATTTTACCGATTCTTTAGAAAGTAATAACTTTATCTGCCCATTCAACCATATTAAGACAATCTACCATGGTATTAAGAGGACAAACTTCAGTAGCTTCCATATTTCTTGATTCAAGACAAGTACCACAGGCCAACATTTGACCTCCAATATCATAAAACTTTCTGACTTGTTCAGCAATGTTATAGGTTTCATGTTCCATCTTTTCAATTTCTACACCTTCACCCATAAGAAAAACTTTAACGTCATGTTTGTTTTTCTTAGCTGTAACTGCAAATCTCATGGCATTCCAAGCTTTTTCATATTCTTTTGTTTCTATTATAATACCAAACTTCATTCTTATCCCTCCAGACTATTTAGTTTCTTTAAGATATCTTGTAGATTAATATCATAAACAATAGTTACTTTTGCAATAGTATCAAAAAGATTACTACACAAAAGACATTTGCCAATTTTTTTATCATACTCATGAAAAACCTTTTCTGTCTCAGGAAAATCTGACACAATATCCAAAAGCACCATATTCTCTGTTATCATAATAACTCCTAACTGAATCCTCTAAAAAACAATCTATATTGTTATAACTCTGTTACCTTCACCAACTAACAGTTCAACCGAACTATACATATTGGTAATAAGTCCTATCTTAAGTTCTTCCTTCAAACCATAAAAATCAAGACAAGTACCACAACTATAGATAACTGCACCTTTTTTTTCAAAAGATTTTAGAACCTCTATAGCCTCCAGGTTTCTTGTAGTTAATTCAACCCCGCTATTCATTAGAATCAAGGCCTTAACCTTCTTGTCACTTTCCAATAAACTAACCAAGAAACTCTTCATTAGAATATTTCCAAGCTTTGGATCACCTTCACCAAATAGACTGGATTTAATAAGCACAACAATTTCCTCATCTATGTCAACTACTTCTTTTTCTGTTTCCTTCTTCAAGAAAAGTTCTGTACCATTATCATTTTCAACAATAGTAACCTTACAACCTGCATTATGACCAAAGCGTTGAACATTATCCCTGGCTACTTCATTATCAACTAATATTGAAGCCTCTTCTACTTCTTCCATGGCTTTCTTTATTAATATAACTGGTCTTGGACACTCTAGACCTCTTGCATCTATTTTTTTCATTATATCCTCCATTTATCTCTAACACTATTACTTCATATACAAGTATATAGTAAACAAATGATATTATAAACACCGATTATATGTATATAATTATATTTTATATTAATTCATTTATCAGAAAATTTTCTTATTTAATTTTCCTATCTAAAACTGATTGTAAATAAATTTTTATCTTTAGCTATCAGATAATCATTTTTCAAAACATTTATTTGTTTATACTCTTGAATCTTCGCTTCTTCTTTCTTTTTTTCTAGTTGATTACACAAATCATGGAATTCATATAACCATTTTATTCTTCCTAGATCTCTTAAATCAATTACTATCCCTGTAGCTTTTTGTCTGATTGCTTCCATATCAAAATTTTCACAATCTACAAATCCATTCTCGTTCCAATAATATTTACAGGCATTGTAGTCGGACCAATTATCTTCAAAATATTTTACCTTAGCATAGCATAATCTATGAATATGAAAAACAAGTCCTAAAACAGATGACTTATATGCTAGCTTATGAGAAAAATATTCCTGTGTTGGATATTTCTCCTGTACTTTTTGCCAATACAACCTGTCATTAGAAACAAGTTCATACTTATCAAGAACTTTGCTTTTCTCTTCGCCAAGATGATTTCTTAAAATTTCTTCTCTAACTTTTGATTCACAGCTTCTAAGATAGTCAAGATCTAATTTTTTCATAATTACTCCTTCTATTACGAATAAAATTCATGCATATTTCATATAACTATTTTATTTTATTATAAAATAAATTTCGAATCAACAAATATAAATACTCTTTATTCTAAACAAATAAAGATAAGAACACATAATTGTGTTCTTATCTTTTACTTTCTTGTTTGTTTAAATATTCTCTTTTTTTTGAGTTTTTCTTAATTTATCGCTTTATTAAATAACAATAAATCCTCAATTAATTTCATCAACTGCATACTAGTCATAGACATCAGCTTAATATTACCACCCTCAAATGCAAAAAGCAGAATATCCTTAACCCCTGCTGTAAGGGCCATATAGCTGCTAGCCAATAGTTCATCACCATTACTAATTTCAAGATTTTCCATCAACAATATTGATTGCGGAATCAAGAACTGCATTGCCATGACAACAAGATCCTGAGAAAGACTATATTCATCTCCATTTATCTCAAGAATTTTCTTATTTTTGAGTGAATCGATTATTTTCCCAATCTCTTCGACTGCTGGTACTGGAATTTCATAATTCAATCTGAATATACTAACCAGGCTATTTTCAGCTGGTTCATTCAATTGATTTTCTAAATTTTGTTTATTGATATTTACAACTGTTTTTTCTCTTAAGTAACCAGCAAATATTGACTGTCTAGCCAAATCAACCAAAGCTAAAATAACTACGGTTTCCGGTATAGTCAATCCTAAATCAATTTCCATACTGGTCAAATTGGACATTCCTATCCATTTGCTTAGTTCCAGTAATTGGGGTTTGACACTATCAGGAAGAGTCAGTTGCAGTTCACCGTCACCATTGTTTTCAACCAGTGCCAATCCCTGCTCATTTCTATATGAATACTTCTCAACGAGAAAGTCCCCATCCCTTAATATTACTCTAGTACATTGTTTCGGGTTGGCTACCGGAGCCAATATATTGCCCCATACCTTAGAAACTGCACCATCTTTAATCACTAGTTTCTTTTCTAATGATTCCTGCTCACCGCCCATTAATTTACCTTCAATATTAGTAAAAAGGCTAAGCTGATTAGCATCCTTATATAAGGTTTTTAAAAAACCAAGTTCATTTAATGTAAGTTTCATCTTCTTTACTCCTTTTCTCTACTATAGATTCTTAATGGCTGGTTTCACATAAAAATGATTAATGGTACTTGATCCAATCTTAGCACCAGCATATTTACTTCCAAATGCTGATTTTAACATACCTGCAGCGTTCACAGGGTCTCTAAAAGGATCAGATACACTTGGTAGTTTCGGACTACTTCCTGCCAACTTGTCAGTAATAGCACCAACTGTAGCCTTAGTCACTCCACCTATAAAGCCTTTACCTGCAGCCTTACTTATATCCTCACCTCTCAAATATCCACCGGCTGTTGTTCCTAGAAACTCACCTGCTGCCCTGGATATAGCCCTGCCACCATAACCTTTAAGACCTTCAGGTTTGATGTTCTTAGCAATCATATCTCCAGTTCCTTTAAATAGACCTTCAAGAATACTAGCCTTATTGACACCTTTTTCTGCAGCTGCGCTGACAACGCCTTTAGTAACAACATAGACATTCCTAACCATTTTAGCTGTTCCAGTAGGATCGGCGTTAGACAAAATATCCATTCCCACATCAGCCCCACTGCTCGCAACAACTGCAATAAACTCACCTGCCGCAGCAACGTTGGCAATATTAGTATAATGGTCTCCTGCTGCTTTATCCTTATCCATATTTGTTCCTATGATCTTTTCTAACTCAGTTTTATCAGATGTTCCATATTTCTTTTCCATTTTCTGCATAAATTCATCTTTTTTCTGAGCATCAGCTATTGCAGCCATTTTGTCACGATTTATTTTATCCTGTTCCATTTCACTGTTGGTGTTCTTCTCAAATTCTTTATCATTGAATTTCTTGTCTGATTCCATTTGAGTTTTCCATTCACCATACTTTTGTGTATCTAACTCTGCTCCATTTTCTGCATCAATCCATTTACCTGTTGTCGGATCTTTCACAAATAATGATTGTGCTCCATTAGGTGAAGTTTGCAATACCATTGATTCAGGCTCTTCTGGAACAACAGGTTGAGCAGGTTGTCCTTGTTGTTCTGGTTGATCTTGCTGATCTGGTTGTGCAGGTTGATCTGCTTGTGATGGAACATCCTCTGGAACATCAGGCTTACCAAAAGTATTATCCTCTTCAGGTCCTTCATAATCTTCTCCAAAAGACTCTTCAGCATCATAGCCTTCACCTTGTCCCTCTGGTGAAACGTAGTCGCTACCTCCAGGTTTTTCATTATCGCCTATTGATTCCGCATCTTCTTCATCTCCACCACTAGCTCCAAGAGCATCAGCCATCATAATCATAGCAATAGTCTCATCACTGGCGTTAGGGTACTGCCCCTTATACCAGCTTCTATCTCTTGGTCCGGATTTTTTCTTTTTCTTTTTAGCCTGGCTTGCACCTTCAATCAAAGTAGCAATCAATGCTGTAATTGGTGGAAAAAGTGCACCCACCAAATATTGGAAAGGTTCATCAGGACCAGGAACAATCCCAGCCTCTGCCATTTTAACATTTAATTGAGTAGCTACATACAAGGGAAAACTCTTCTTGGAAAAAGTTCCATTTGCAGTTGCTGTGTAGGTGTTATAGTCAGCTCCTTTTTCTGAACTTTCCGATCTTTCATAGATTCCCTGTCCTTCAAATTTTAAGCTAGCAGGGTTGTTCTCAGGCTTTTCCAAGACCAGGACGCCTACACCGCTAACCTTAGAATCCGGAGGCACATCCATTTTCATCTCGAAACTAGCAGAAACATAATTATCACTACGCTCTAATACAGGACACATAATTGAAAAAGGTATATCCTTGTATTTACCCACAATCTGAATGTTATCAAGCTGATCAATAATTACAATTTCATAGTTTCTTAAACTTATGCTATTTTCAGGTGGATTCACTGGTCCCATCAAGGTGCTAACCTTAAATGCATCAAAACTAATATTATAGGTTCCTGTAAAATCGTGTAATTGTGATATGGCAAATTTCTCAAGTTCTTCTTGATAATCAACCCAAGCTTGATATAAAGTTCCAGATATTAACAAAGGAGCGATAAAACCATTAGCAGAATTTCTCACTAATCTACTATTATCAGTGGTATTAAGAGTATAGGTCCCTTTAGCAAGAAAGATTCCATCACCGTCATAATAGTTATAATCAACAAAAGTCACCTCTGATTCTTCTTTGTCACCTATGAAATTAGGTACCATCACAAGGGGTCCGATGACCTCACCCTTACTATTTTCAAGAGTAACAGCCATATTTGCTAAATCACCCAATAAGGAAGGATATGCTAAAGGTATCGTGATTGTATTGACAATACAATCCTTATCGATTGAAATATTCACAGGTGAATTAGGATCAGCCATAGTTGTTCCTAAATCACGTTCTCCTCTAAAACCTGTCAATAAATAAGCACTATCCTTAATACTCATACGCTCTGAATACCAATCACCTTGTTGGAACAAAACTTGCTCATAAGGAGGTGCAGGTATATCATTTTCTTCTTTACTTGCTGCTTTTACTGGTATTGGAAATGATGTCAAAATAACAAGAGAAAAAGCCATTGTCATAAGAAGGATTTTTTTTATTAAAATTTTTTTCATAATCATCCCCCCTATTTAACTAAGCCGTTGGCTAGAGAAAGTAAAATATTAACTCCACCATCGACATATAGACTAAGAATAGCCATATAACCTATTCCAACTGACCATAAAGCTGAAAATACAAATGAAACTCCTAGGGGAAGAAGACTATTTTTAACTGTCCCCTTACCTTTGATTTTTTCCAATTCCATAGTTATTGTTGCTCCTGCTGTCATAAGACCTGCTGAGACAAAACCCGTTGTGATAGTCCAATCCATTATATATGCGGCTAATAGAGCCATTACAGCAAAAGGCACAAGAAATAACAACCCCCTACTTATACCTAAGGAAATTATTTTATTACCATGTTCTACTTTCAGTTCCTTGTTGGATAGCCCCAATAACAAACTTAAGACACTTTTATACAATATCCCAAAAGATATCCCCACTACTATCCCAAATATAAGAAAAACAGGGCTCAGTGGTTTTTGTGCATAAATAAGTGCAGCACTTCCAAAACTGGCAAAACTCAGATTACGCAATAAGGTGCGTAGTCCTTTACCTTTTTTAATTTCTTCATTCATTCACTACACCCCCAGTTTATATATTTGCCAATAGAGTCCAAGATAGAAGCACTAATGCCCCTATGACGGTAGCCAAAATTATTCCAAGCCCATTTTTTCCCTTTGTGATTTCTCTTATTGTTGTAATAATTGGTCCTGTTGCCCAAAGCACTCCACCAACTCCAAAGGCAATTGCTGTCTTCCAGCCAAATACCAATGAAAAAACAAGACCAAATATTCCATATATCATAGCTCCACTATAACTTAAAGAAAATGAGGTTATAGTCCAACTTAGGGATTTTTCACCATCAAACATCTTCAAGACCAACCATAGCAAAGCTCCCATCAAAGGTATTACAATCAATCCATAAGCAAGTCCTGCGCCCATAGATATGAATATTATATTTGAACTTCTTAACCCTGTCTTAAATAAGTCCAATCCCGTCTGCAGGAAAAAGAGGCCAAAAGCCAATCCTGAGACTAATATAGACAAAAACCACGGTATCTGGTCTATTTTTGATTTCATAGCTTTTTTCGGATTAATCATCATTGATAGTATAGTACTAAAAATAAGTCTTTTATGAGTTTCTTCATTTTTCAAACTAATCACCTTTCCTCTCAAATAAACATAACTTATCTACATTATACAAATCCATTCTATAAAATTCTATAGTTATTAATATAATACTTTTATATCTGTTTATTTATTTACTTCTAGAATTAGTTAATTTCACCACATTCTTAATTTCTAAATTATAGGGTATACTTAAACCAACAATAAATAAAAAGATAGTTTTTAAAAGGTAACTAATGGAAATGATTCTAATACTACTACTAATAGGTTTCCTTGTCGGCATCCTTGGCACCATAATAGGTGCAGGAGGAGGCTTTATTCTTGTACCTATACTATTGATTATCTTTCCAGATAAAACACCAGAAGAAATAACTGGCATCTCCTTGGCTGTTGTCTTCTTTAATTCCATATCAGGTACCTTAGCCTATCATAAAATGAAAAGAATAGACTATAAATCAGGATTAATATTTGCTATTTCGACAGTACCAGGAGCAATACTAGGAACCATGACTATAGCAATGATTTCCAAAAATATATTTGGTCTTATCTTTGGAATAATATTAATAATCCTGGCTGCCTATCTGTTTTTAAAGCCAGAGAACAAGAACAAGAACGAAATAGCAGAAAAAGAAACATATCCTAAAATACAAAAAAAATGGTTAGGTATTTTAGTAAACCTAACCATTGGTTTCATATCAACCTTGCTTGGAATCGGAGGTGGTATAATGCGGGTTCCAACACTTGTCCACTTATTAAATTTTCCTGTCCATATGGCGACAGCTACCTCACAATTTATAGTTGCTATAATGTCCTTTAGTGGTATTATGATACACCTAATCAACGGAAATATTAAAAATAACCTGATGCCAGTTATAACATTATCCATAGCCGCAATGATAGGAGCCCAAATCGGGGCTAGACTATCATCTAAAGTTAATGGATCAATAATAATAAGGATATTGGCAATAGCCTTGTCCTTAATCGGAATAAGAATGATATTTACAACCTTTTTCTAATACTCATAATCCTCACATTTAAAATCTACTTCAATAGTGGCATGATTTATGTCACTATTTTTTAATAACTCTCTAATTTTTCTTTTTACTTCGATGATATCTTCTCTCTTTAACTCATCACTGACCACAATATGCATACTGATCAGATTCTTTTCCCCATCTAAAGACCAGACATGAGTATGATAGGCTTCTATGATACCCGTCTTCTCCTTGATTTCCTTCTCTAGATCGCTTATAGAAATATTTTTCGGCACCCCTTGCAGGAAAATATTCATTGTTTCC
>JBGSJN010000063.1:0-5004 GCA_041741995.1 Bacillota bacterium | reverse complement strand
AGCTCATTAGGATATTTGAGTCCGGTTGATTATCGTATTAGACAAAGGGAACAATTATTGGCTTCCTGACTAAGTTTCAGTAAGCATACAAATTTAATTTTTGAGTGGACAATTTTCGACGCACCACAATGACGAGAATTCCATTAGTGGACAGTTTTCGACGCACCACATTAATAATACTATTACTTAGTGGTGTAACCGCTACAACAATTGTATCTCACCAAAAACCTAGAATAGGTTATAAAATAAATGGACTGAGTCCAGTAAAATACCGGATTCAGTCCACATTCTCTTTTATATATAATTATAAAATTGTATTAACATTCTTTAACCCTACTATTGCACCACAAGAACAGCAATTTTAGAATCTCTAACAACCTTAGTTGCCACTGAACCAAAAATCCTTGAAAATCCCTTTACACTAGATTTAGTCATTACAATTAAATCAATAGAACCTTCAGTAGCCTCTTTAATAATTGTTTCAGCAATTGGTCCACTTTGGATTGATTTTTTCACATCATAGCCATCTAATTTTTCAGAAGCTTTATTTAATATTTTTTCCCCTATACTATAAGAAGGATTAATATCAAGTTCAGAATTAGTAGAAAACATTGCTAATTCATTATAGGAAGACACCTGGGCTATATAAATTAGAGTAACATCAGTATCTTCTTTATTGAAATACTTCTTCAACCAAACAATAGCATCCATGCTCTTTTCTGTGCCATCTAAAGGCACCAAAACTTTTAACTTAGACATTATACAACACATCCTTTCATAAGTTAACCTTGGAATTTATAATTATACTTGGATTATATCATAACATCAGAGATTATAGTAATTTTAGGTAATTACTATAATCATAACAAAAGTGATATTGTTATACCTATGACACATGAATGTACCCTTATTTTAGAAAATTAAATACTTATGTGAACACTTTTTACACAGGAAATGAGAATAGTGGGAATCTAATAATTTAATACATAATAATCTATATAAATTAGGTATAAAATTTACAGATTAGGTAAAGAATTCTTATTATATACATAATTTAATGGTATTATTAGGCATAAGATGAATTATAAAGATTGTAAATGTATAATCAAAGAAGGTGAAAAAATGAAAGCACTAGTCATCAAAGAATATGGTACTCCCAATAATATGAACATAAAGGAGGTACCAAAACCTATAATAAACAAAAACGAGGTTCTAGTAAAAATAAAAGCAGTATCAATCAATGATCTGGATCTTGGAATCATTGAAGGAAAATCCCTGATAAATCGATTGCTGTCAGGTCTATTTAGACCTAGATTACAAATTTTAGGTTCTGATATTGCCGGTGTTATAGAAGAGATTGGTGAAAATATAACTAAGTTTAAAATAGGTGATAAAGTATATGGTGATCTAAGCGATAATGAATTTGGCGGTTTTGCAGAATATGTTGCAACTACAGAAAAACACCTATGTCGAATTCCTGAAGGAATGTCTTTTGAGATTGCAGCTGCAATTCCACAGGCAGGCATGCTAGCCTATCAAGCACTTCATGATTTTTCTGAGATTAAAGATGGCCAGAAAATCCTGATTAATGGTGCAGGAGGTGGAGTTGGTACCTATGCTGTTCAAATGCTTCGAAAACATAAAGTTCATCTAACTGCTGTTGATACCGAAGCAAAAAGAGAGCTGTTGCTTAATTTAGGATATGATGAATTTATTAATTATAAGAAAACTGACTTCACAGAACAAAGCATAGAGTATGATATTATCATTGATTGTAAAACAAACAAATCTCCAAGAAAGTACAAAAAGATTTTAAAAGAAAATGGAATATACATAACAATTGGTGGTGATATTCCAAAAGTACTACGAATAATGTTTATGTCCAGGTTTTTAGAAATAAGGTATGGAAGGGCTTATAAATGCGTTATCTTACACACAAATAGAAATTTACCTGAAATCAATAAAATATTTGAAGAAGGTAATTTAACATCCATTATTGACCCACTTACATTTACCCTGGAAACAGGAAGAGAAGCAATGGAATATTACGCAACCGGAGAGCAGCTGGGTAAAGTTTTGATTGTTGTTAATAAGTAAAACATTAGAGGGGATATTATAATACTATGGGTTGAAGAACTTCCACTATAGCAATTATAGTATCATCTATATAAATAACTTAAAGCGTACGGGAAACCGTGGGGGTTCAAGTCCCCCCTTTTTCGGCACCAGTAGGGCATCTCAGAGTTTCTGAGGTGCTATTTTTTAAAAATCTACAGTAATGGATTTGGATAGGATAATTAGGAATGAGAATAGAGACAGTATTTATGATATTAGAGGAATTTGATTATTTAACAATTTTTATTTTCAAGTAGAAAATCAATTATATTGATAACTTTGATTCCTTCCATATCAGTGAAGACAGAGCGGTCCATTGTTAATATATATTTTGGATAGGAATCATGGATAGCGAGTAATGGTCGGAGTTCTCTGACTTTTGTAACTTCATCAAGGATGCTAGCTGAAACCTGAATATACATTTTTTCTTTGGATTTTGTGGCAATAAAGTCTATTTCAAGTGAATCTGTTTTACCTATATATACATCATAACCTCTACAAAGAAGTTCAAAGTAGATGATATTTTCAAGAATATGTCCAAAATCTGTATTTCGAAGACCAGTTAGCTGATTTCTTATGCCTATATCTACTATATAGAACTTTTCAGAAGTTTTAAGTATCTGTTTTCCTTTTAGGTCATATCGTTTAGCTCGGTAGAAAATATATGCATTTTCAAGCATGCGTACATAATTATCAATTGTATCACTTCTCGTTTTTCTGCCTGTGCTGGTAAGGTAATCACTGATCTTCTTGGCTGATACTATATTACCAACATTGGCTGCAAGAAATTTTACAACATTCTCCAATAAAGCTGGATCCCTGATTTCATTTCTTTGGATTACGTCCTTCATTATTACTGTATTGTAGATTCCACTTAAGAAACCGGCTGTTGATTCAGGTGCATCTAGGAAATCACTAATTGCAGGTAATCCTCCAAATTCTATATATTGATTAAACAAATCCTCCAGATTCGATTTTTGGTCATTATTCACAAAATCGATAAATTCTTTGAAGGAGAGAGGTTGCATTTTTATTTCCACATACCTTCCAGAGATAAGAGTAGATAATTCTGAAGATAGCAAATAGGCATTCGAACCGGTTATATAAATATCGACATTAAAATCAACAAGAAGTGCATTAATACATTTCTCCCAATCTTGTACCAGTTGTACTTCATCAATTATGATATAGTTTTTTTCTTTTTTATTGATAATCTTGTTTTCAATGAATTTATAGAGTTCCCTGTAATTTCTGATTTCATCGAATTCAAAGGATTCAAAGTTCATCCTGATTATTCGATCAGTCGTTATACCTAGATTATGGAGATATTCTTCGAATAAAGTTAACAAGGATGATTTTCCGCAGCGGCGTATTCCAGTAATAACCTTAATCACTGGCTTGTCCTTATATGTTATTAATTGATTTAGGTAAAGATTTCTTTTTTTCATAGTTGCACCTCCTATTTCGATTATAAACGAAAAAGTATATAAAATAAAGAGAATATTACGATATAACGTAAAAAGTTTTAAATATTATGATAAAAATCGGTTATAACCGAAATAATACTTTAATTAAAGATGTAAAAAACTGTTATGCGCTGAAAAACGTCCACTATGGAAATATAGTATCATATGCATAGGAGGATAGAAAAATGGCAAGTAACAACAGCAAGTACTCAGAAGAAATGAGAGAACGAACAGCAAGACATGTTATCGAGAACGGAAAATCAGCCACAGCAACATCAGAAGAATTAGGAATAGATACAAATACAGTCTGCAGATGGGTAAGGGATTCCAGAAGAAAACATGGACTCCCAAGCTATGCAGAAGAAAAAGGACTAAAAAGACCAGAACCAAAAAGCAACAATGAACTAATCCATAAGGTTAAAGAACTAGAAAAAGAACTTAGGATTAAGGAAAGACTACTATTAGAAGAAAAGAACAAGGTAGAGATTCTAAAAAAATCCCTGCACATCTTCATGCAACCCCTAGAATGAAGTGTGAAGCCATCCATAGAAATAGAGGAAGGCGCACCATATGGGAGATGTGCAAAGCATTGGGGATGAATAAAAGTACCTACTACAAATGGTTGATCAGAAGAGAAAAACAAAAGAATAGACTTGAGCAGGAAAGAATATTGATAGAGAAAGTAAGAGAAGTATTCAATGATCATAGGAGAGTCTATGGATATCGAAAGATGAGTGAAGTACTTCTTGACAAGAATATAGAACTTAGTCATTACAAGATAAGAAAGATAATGAAACAAAATGGTCTTTTTCCAGAAATTGTTCATAAGTTCAAGCCATATCCTAAAGGGAAATCTGATGGTAGATATAGCGAGAATATCTTGAATCAGAAATTTGATAGTGAAAGACCAGATCAACAATGGGCAGGAGATATAACATATATTAAAACAAATCTTGGATGGGTGTATCTGTCTGTTGTAATGGATCTTTACAATAGAGAAATAGTAGGTTATTCAGTTAGCAGGGACGTAGGAACTGAGCTGGTCAAGAGGTCTTTAAGTGATGCTCTTGTCAGGGTGGAGAGCCATGAAGGATTAATATTTCATAGTGACAGAGGAGTTCAGTATAGTAGTAAAAGTTTTTCTAAGATGATAAAGGAATATGGAATAATCCCTAGCATGAGTAGAAGTGGATGTCCTTATGATAATTCTTGTGTTGAAAGATTCTTTTGTTCCTTGAAAAGGGAGTGTATTTACAGGAAAAGATATAGTACAATGGAAGAAGTTGAAAGAGATTTGTTTGAGTATATAGAATTATTCTATAATAGAAAACGTCTGCATAGCTCATTAGGATATTTGAGTCCGGTTGATTATCGTATTAGACAAAGGGAACAATTATTGGCTTCCTGACTAAGTTTCAGTAAG
>JBGSJN010000062.1:0-20776 GCA_041741995.1 Bacillota bacterium | reverse complement strand
GGATAGCGGAACAAATGATGTAAGCAATCCAGCAACATATCAAGTTACTACACCAACAATCAACTTTGCTGATCCAGTAAGACTTGGATATACTTTTGATGGCTGGTACAGTGATGAAGAGATGACAACAGAAGTAACATCTATTCCTTTAGGAAGTACAGGAGATGTTGAGCTGTATGCTAAGTGGATCTTGAATGTATATGAAATTAAATACGAAACTAATGGTGGTACTAATGGATCAAATCCAATTGAATATGATGTGCTAGATGACGATATCATTCTACGTCCGCCAACAAAACCTGGTTATGTATTTGGTGGTTGGTATGATAATCCTGAATTTACAGGAACTGCAATAACTAGTATACCAGTAGAAGATGTAAGTAATTATACATTGTATGCAAAATGGATAGCTGCACCAACAATTCCGAAAACTGGACAGTATGCCATATTAATTGGTGCTTTAAGCACTATTGGACTAGCTGGAGCTGGACTAATTGTACTAAAAAAGAAGAAATAGATTTAGGTAATAAAATAATTATATATTAAAAAGATGTGAAGGTTCACCAACTTAAGTTGGTGAACCTTTTTGTATTTATGACTTAGAATAAACATTTTTGAGTCTATAATGAGTATAGACTCAGTCTATTTATGAATTAGTAAAAATTTTGAATTTAAAGGTAGTTTTATTAATAAGAATGATTCAAGTAAAACAAAATTTAAGCGTAATGACATCCAATTTATTTAATAATATTTATGTTATATTGTAGTTAGATAGAAGAGTAACAAGTTGGTGTTACATTCATAGAAAATTTTTTCAAGGAGGTTGATTAAAATGAGAAGAAAACTAATTAAAGTTTTTGGGTTATCAATATTTGTTATATTTGCAATGGCATTTTTTTCATCAGTTGTTTTAGCTGATACAGTTGGTTGGCAAAGTCCAACTTCGAATTTTGATAATGGAGTACAGTATGAAGATCGTGCCTATACGCAAAATGATTCAAGTGCTATTTTCAATGATAGCAATGATGATGCGACATATTATGGCTTTGGTACAAACTTAGTACCTGCAGGAGCTATAATTGACGGTATTGAAGTAAGGATTGATGCCTTTAAGGAACATTCTAGTAGTAGAAATTTTGATGTAAGACTTTATACTGGTAATACAGCTAGAGGAAACACTTTAAACAGTGGAGTACTTCCAAATAGTGATGCAGACTCATACATTGTTATGGGATCCTCAACAGCTAATTGGGGCTATACTGGTTGGGATGCTACTAACATTAACACTTTAAGAGTAAGAGTTGATGCAACTTATTCACAATGTGGTGGCGATGCTTATCTGGACCATATTCAAATAAGAGTGCATTACAGTTACGAAAACTTTAATATTACCTACAATCTTGATGGTGGAACAAACAGCATTAACAACCCTGCTACTTACAATGTAGCAACACCTACTATCAATTTTGAAGATGCAACAAAAGCTGGTTACACATTTGGTGGATGGTTCAGCGATGCTGAATTTACTACTGAAGTAACTCAAGTCCCAATGGGAAGCACTGGAGATGTTACATTATATGCTAAATGGATACAAAACACTTACAACATCACTTACAATTTATATGGTGGAATAAATAATGTTGACAATCCTGCTACATATATAGTTACAGATCCTGATATAGTACTAAAAGCTCCAACAAAAGTTGGATACCTATTCGCTGGATGGTATGATAATGCAGCATTTACTGGAACAGCAGTAACAACATTAGACACAGCAGCTGCAGTTGACTATACACTCCATGCTAAATGGTTAAATGCCACAACTGGACTATTTGGCGATTATAACATCACATACATTCTAAATGGTGGAATTAATAATGCCGGTAACCCTGCAACTTACAATGAAGAGGATGCTGACATAGTTCTACTAGCCCCAACAAGAGTTGGTTATGTATTTGGTGGATGGTTTGCAAATGCAGAATTAACTGGAACAGCGGTAACAACATTAGATACAGCAGCTGCAGTAGATTATACAGTATATGCTAAATGGGTAGCTGCACCAGTTACAGTTACAGCTGTTACACTTCCTCAAACAGGACAATTCCCAGTATTAATTGGTGCAATAAGCACAGTTCTATTTACTGGAGTTGGATTAACTGTTCTAAATAAAAAAAGATAACTATACATTTCGACCAAATTTATGAAGAAGAACAAAGAAGGGCTTCCGGTTTAGAACTGGAAGCCCTTCTATTTAAATTGATGAATTACTTGACTAAGTTTAGGTATTCATGTAGATTCAGTAAATGATAACAATTATCAATTAACAAGTAATTAAAAATGATGCTGTTAAATAAGATAAAACCAGGAGACAAAAGAATAGTAGGAGAAGTTGCGGGTAGCGAGAAAATAAAAAAATTTCTATACACTCTAGGCTGTTCTGAAGGTGAAGAAATTACCCTCATATCAATACTAGCGGGGAACTTCATTATAAACATAAAAGACAGTAGATACGATATAGACTCTAGTATAGCTAAGGCGATACAATTAGTATAATTAGTTCATAAAAAGCAGCTTGTCTGCTTTTTATTTAAAGTCTAAATGATAATCAATATCAATAAAGGAGAGAAGAAGAGAATGAAAATAGCACTAGCAGGAAATCCGAATTCAGGAAAAACTACCATTTTCAATGGAATAACAGGAAAGATGGAATATGTAGGTAACTGGCCAGGGGTTACAGTTGCCAAGAAAGTAGCAAAACTTAAAGGTAAATATCAGAGGATTGCTAATTAGAACGGCAATGATAATGAAATTTTAGTTGTAGATTTGCCAGGAGCCTATTCAATTGCTCCTTTTACTGGGGAGGAAGCTATTACCAGAAAAGCCTGATGTAATTATAAATATTATAGATTCAAGTAACCTAGAAAGAAACTTGCTCTTTACTACACAATTATTAGAAATCGGAATTCCGGTAGTGATTGCCTTAAATAAACAAGATGTTATTAGAAGAAACGGTGATAGGATTGATTTAGAAGGCCTATCAAAAGACTTAGGTTGTCAGGCTGTTGAGGGCGTAGCCAATGTTGGTGATGGGCTTAAACAACTAATCGAGAAAGTAGTAGCTACAGACTTAAAGAAAAATGCTGAAAAGATAGCTAATTTAAAAAATGATCAAGAAAGAGAGATATTCATTAAGGATTTAGTAAAGAAAAACATAGTCAAAAAGAAGAATTCCAATGAAGTTACTTTTTCAGATAAAGTAGATAGAATTGTTGCTAATGCCTATCTAGGAATACCTATATTTGCGGTTATTATGTGGGGAATATATGCTTTTTCTATAAATGGCTTTGGTGGATTTCTATCAGGCTATATAAATGATAGTCTCTTTGGTGAAATTATACCAAATGCTGCTAATGGATTCTTTGAGAGTTTAGGAGTTAATCCTCTATTGCAAGCATTGATAGTTATTGCTCCAATGTTAATTCCTTTAGGATTTTTAGGTTGGCAGATGGCTGCTGCAACTTTAACAGGCTTTATAGCCAAGGAAAATGTAGTTGCTACTTTTGCTATCATACTTGCAGCTTCAGATCAGGCTTTACATTTAGTGGGAGGCCCTCTAACAGAACTATTTACACCAGTCACAGCCTTTGCTTTCTTGGTTTTCAATTTGTTTACAACACCTTGTTTCGCAGCAATTGGTGCTATGAATACTGAATATCAAAGCAGAAAATGGTTAACTAGAGCAGTATTGTTCCAATTAGCTGTAGGTTATACCTTGGCTATGTTAATAACTCAAATTGGAACACTAATAGTCTATGGTGAATTAGCAGTTGGTTTTGTACCGGCAATATTTATGGCAGGGTTGCTCTACTATTTAATAAAACGGAGTAAGTATAAGAACAAGACAGTTCTTGTAGAAGAAGGAGTATAGCATTATGACAGCAACAATAGTAGTTGGTCTTATATTTTTTATAATTATAGCAATAGGGGCATTTTATTCATTAAAGAAAATGAAGAATAATTCATGTCCTGGTTGTTCTGGAGGATGTTCTGTAGAGCAACGAAAAAGTTGCAAACATTGAATTTGAGATATATACTAATCTTAAGATATATTTTTATATAGGTGGTAGATTTTGATGAATGAAATTGATAAGGAACTTATTGAACGCTTAAAGGATAATAGCTTGAAGCTAACTGGGCAACGTCTTAAGATTTTAAGTTTACTAATAGAAAATAACGATAAACATCTTAGTGCAGAAGATATTCATAAACTCCTGGTAGAAAATGATGAGAAGATTGGAATTGCTACAATATACAGGACTCTGGGAGTACTTGAAAAATTGAATATGATTGCAAGACTTTATGTTGATGATGGCTGTATCAGGTATCAAGTTATTGATCCTCATAAAGAGCATGAACACCACCATTTAATATGTCAAAGATGTGGTAAGATTATTGATATGGAAGATGATTTATTGGATATCTTGGAAAGTAAAATAAATGATATCTATGATTTCAAGGTTTTGAATCATAAGGTGAAGTTTTATGGTATCTGTAAGGATTGTTTAAAAAATTGAGTAAATATGATATCCTTAAGAAAAATTGTATTGCATATTATAAGGAAGGAGCTGACTTATGAAAAAATCTTTGTACATTGCAATAATAATTAGCGGACTATTATTTCTCACGGGTTGTTTTGAGTCAGAGCCTCAAAGTAGTTTGAAAATATCCCTGAATAACTTTAGGTTAGAAAATGTTAAATTAGATAAGATAAATGATAGTGAAAATATATTCAGAAGTTATTTAAATAAGTATACACTTATTGAAGTGAATTATGTCAGTTTTGGGGATGTTATTAATTTGGAATTTGATGGAGATGCTCCGGATTTCCTTTATATAACTGATAGTATTATTGATGCCAACGGAAAATATCTTTATGATGAACTTTCTGATATGAGGATAGAATACAGTGAGGAAAGTGAAAGTAAATACTTTTGGTCAGTAGGTGAGCATTTTGCTAATTTTAGGGTGCCTGAAGTAGACTCTGAATTGAGGATTTATAGAGGTATTAAAATTGATGCCTTTTTTGGAGAAAAAAAGATTACATATGTTTTAGTGATACAAACTGATAATCAGGATAATTGATAAAAAAACTGCACCTAGTGTTTAACTGGGTGCAGTTTTTTACTATAATATATCATATGAAGATAGTGGGAATTATATGGGACATATGGTACTATTATTTTAAGTTGTAGAATCTATTGGAGGTCAAATGTTATGAATAATGAAATATATAAAAAGTTAATTGTGGAATTAGAAGCAGGGCATAAGGCTGTGATTATTTCAAGAATATTCAATAGTGATGATGATAAAGGTTCTGGTAAGTCATTTAGCAAGGAGTTGGTTCTTGAAAAAGATTTTAATCAAAATATTATGGTTGCTGAGAGTAAGGTGCTGGAGTCTGGCTATCCTATGATGTTCATGGATGGTAAGTACTTATTAGAACCATATTTTCCATCACCGAAGCTTATTGTATTTGGAGGGGGACACATTGCCAAGCCTTTATCCTTATATGCAACAAGGGCAGGTTTTGAGGTCACAGTTATTGATGACAGGCCAGCTTTTGCTAATGTTGCCAGGTTCCCTGATGCTAGACGGGTTATATGTGAAAATTTTATAAAATCCTTTGAAATGATTAGTTTTAACAATTCTGTTTTTGTAGCTATTATTACAAGAGGGCATAGACATGATATGGATTGTCTCAAGGCTGTTTTAAATCATGAAGTTGCCTACGTCGGGATGATAGGTTCTAAACGACGGGTTAGAGATACCAAGAATCAGTTACTGCGAGAGGGGTATGCCCCAGAAGTTGTTGAGGGAATAATGGCACCTATCGGTCTAGATATTGGGGCAGTTACTCCTGATGAGATTGCTTTTTCCATTATTGGGGAGTTGATTAAACAAAGAAGAATGGGCATGAGTAAAAAAACCAATTGGCCTGAATTTGATCTGGAAGTTCTTGAAGAATTGAGTAAGAGTGATTCATCACCAAAGGCATTGGTTACTATTATTGCCACTAAAGGTTCTGTGCCAAGGAAGGCAGGGGCTAAGATGTTGGTTTTTGATGATGGACGTATTGTTGGGACTATTGGTGGTGGTTGTAGTGAAGGTGAAGTTATTGTTAATGCTAGAAGAATTCTAAAGAATGGTGGCTATATGGTTCATAGGGTTGATATGACCGGGGATATTGCTGAAGAAGATGGTATGGCTTGTGGTGGTATAATGGATGTATTAATTGAACCTCTTATTTCAATATAGGGTGCTAAAATGAAATAAGAAGGAAAAAATAGTGGTCTTATTTCATTATTCGGTGTTAAAATGAAATAAGAAATGATCATATAAGGAAAGTTGGTGTTCCATGGGTTTTGTATTTAGGGTTATTGAGCTATATAAGGAAAGATGGGAATTTTTCCTGCAATTGTTTATAGAGCATATTTACTTGACCTTTATGGCCATAGTAATTATAACCTTTTTAGGTATTATTCTAGGTATTATAATGACTAGAAGTAAGACTATGGCTAATATAATAATGACCATAGTAAACTTTATATATACCATACCAAGTATTGCCTTGTTTGGATTTTTTGTATCTATTACTGGGATAGGTTTTAAAAGTGCCTTGATTGCTCTTGTTATTTATGGACTACTGCCAATTATCAGGAATACCTATGTTGGCATTACAGAAGTTGATCCTTTTTTAATTGAATCAGCAATTGGCATGGGTACTACTAATGGTCAACTATTATACAAGGTACAATTACCCCTTGCTCTTCCAGTGATCTTTGCTGGTTTTAGAACTATGGTAATCATGACCATAGCCCTAGGGGCTATTGCTTCCTTTATTGGGGCAGGTGGTCTAGGGGTGGCAATTTGGAGAGGTATCACGACTTATTTTCCTGAAATGACTGTAGCAGGAAGTTTACTGGTAGCCTTGTTGGCTATTGTAATAGATCTAATATTAGGAGGTATAGAAAAGAATATCAAAAAGAAAATACTTGGAACCTAAGGAGGGCTAAAAATGAAAAAAATATTTGCGCTTATTTTAATAATATTCATTGCTGCTATACTTGTTGGCTGTGACCAGGATGAAAAGAAAGTTGTCATAGCCTCAAAGCCAGTTACTGAGCAATATATTCTAGCTGAAATGTTAACCCTATTAATAGAAGAACATACTGATATTAAAGTTGAAAAGAAATTAGGTATCGGTGGTGGTACGTCAAATATTCACCCTGCTATGTTAAAGGGTGAAATTGATATCTATCCAGAATATACAGGAACAGGCTGGCTGTTTGTACTCAAGGAAGAACTTATAGCTGATCCTGATGAACTTTATGAAGCAGTTAAGAAACAATATGAAGAAGAATTTGGAATACTTTGGTTGGACATTTATGGTTTTAATGATACTTATGCCTTGGCAGTTAAAAATGAAATTGCCAAGAAGTATAGTCTGGAAACCTATGATGATTTAGCAAAAGTAAGTAATCAACTAACCTTTGGAGCCGAGTATGATTTCTTTGAAAGAGAAGATGGTTATAACGGTTTGAAGGATACTTATGGTTTGAACTTTAAAGATACAAAAGAAATCGACATCGGTTTGAAGTATGAGGCTATTGGTTCTAATCAAGTTGATGTTATTAATGCTTTTTCTACTGATGGTTTATTGAAGGAATATGATTTGAAAGTACTAGAGGACAATAAAAATTTCTTTCCGGCCTATCAGGCGGCAACTTTAATCAGAGAAGAAACCTTGGAAAAATATCCTGAACTTAGGGCTGTTTTAGATAAGCTTGCCGGGAAAATAAGTGAGGATGAAATGATTCTGCTTAATTTCTACGTCGATAAGGAGAAACAAGATCCTAAAGAGGTAGCCAGAGATTTTCTGAAAGAGAAAGGTTTGATATAATGTCAATTATTACCTTCGAACATATTAAAAAAACATTTGAGGAAGTTAAGGTTCTAGAGGACTTTAACCTTAATATTGACGAGGGTGAATTTATAATTCTCCTAGGTCCGTCAGGCTGTGGTAAGACGACAATTCTCAAGCTGATTAATGGTTTGCTGAAACCTGATGAAGGTATGATTTCAATTAGGGGGAAGCAAATTAAGGATTGGGATAAGATTGAGTTAAGAAGAAGTATGGGTTATGTTATTCAGCAGGTGGGTTTATTTCCTCATTTGAATGTTGAGAGGAATATTTGCTATACTTTGAATCTTATTAGGGTTGATAAGTTGGAACAACATAAAAGAGCTTTGGAACTTATTGAATTAGTAGGTCTTGATGCCAGTTATCTGACAAGATATCCAAGAGAACTTAGTGGAGGACAACAGCAACGTATTGGTGTTGCAAGAGCTCTGGCGACTAATCCTGATATTATCTTGATGGATGAGCCTTTTGGGGCTGTTGATGAGGTTACTAGAAGAGGGCTTCAGGAGGAAATAACCAGGATTCATGGGAGGCTAGGTAAGACTGTTGTTTTTGTAACTCATGATATTGAAGAAGCAGTTAAGTTAGGGTCCAGGATTGTTTTGTTAAATGAAGGTAGAATAGATAGGGATAAGCTGAAAAAAGATTTTGTGTTGTCAAAGGAACGTTCAGATTATGCTGAGAATTTTTTTCTATCAAAGGATTTTATTTCTTATTTAAATTCAGTGAAGATAAATGATTGCCTTGAAGCTTCTGGTAATGGGGTTATAAAAATTAATGGGAACTTGTCTGTTTTACGTGGTCTTAAAACTTGTGTGGAGAATAAGACTAATGTATTGTCAGTCCTTGATGATGAGGGTAAAGATATTGGGTATTTTGCCATAGATTCAGTCTATAAGCATTTACTTGATCTATAAAGGGGATAATCATGAATAAAGACACAATTATAAAAGTCTCGAAAAATGGACCTTATGTGATAACTAATCTTGAAGGATTAAAAGATGTGGATGGTTGTACTGGAGAGATTGGTGAACCTGCAGTTGCCTTGTGTAGGTGTGGTGAATCTAAGAGTAAGCCCTTTTGTGATGGTACTCATGGAAAAATTGGCTTTAGTGATGAGAAACTAGATGCTCGGGTGCCAAGAAAACTGGTTGAATATGTAGGTAAGGATATTACTATTCATGATGATAGGGGAATCTGTTCTCATGCAGGTTATTGTACTGATGGGTTGCCAAAGGTTTTTAGAATGAGAACTGAGCCCTGGATAGATCCTAATGGTGCAAGTTTAGAAGAGATTATAGAGACAATTAGAAAGTGTCCATCAGGAGCACTTAGTTATACTGTAGATAATATAAAATATGATGAATATTATGATAGGAAAGAGATTGAACTTGCTGAAAATGGTCCCTTATTAATCAAGGGGGCTATTAAACTAGAAGATGATGATAAACCTGAAACTGATAATCACTTTGCACTTTGTAAGTGTGGACATTCCAAGAATAAGCCTTTTTGTAGTGGTCAACATTGGTGTGGGAAAACTAATGAATATAGTAAGCTGCAAGATAAGTTGAACTATAAATCAGATGAGGGATTGGAATTTGACAATAAGGTGGAAGTAATAAAAAGGCTGGCAGAGTCTGGTAAAAGTGAGAATTCCTCAATGAGAACCTTGGAGAAGTTTGTGGATTTCAAGAGTATTTTGTTTAAAGGTGTTCAGTTAAATAGGATGCCCTTAAATGAGGATGTTGCTGTTAATCTTAAGACTATTATCGGTAAAAGAGCTAAGTATCCTATAGTTTTAGATATACCTTTTTATGTATCTCATATGTCCTATGGTGCAATATCCAAGGAGGCTAAGGTGGCTCTTGCCAAAGGATCTGCCATTATGAATACTGCTATGTGTTCTGGTGAAGGTGGTATGTTACCTGAATCAAGAAAGGCAGCTAAGCTATATATTTATGAACAAGGGACTTCTGCTTTTTCTTATGATGAGGATATTATGAAAATGTCCGATGCAGTTGAAATAAAAATTGGTCAAGGGGTTAAGCCTGGAATGGGTGGTCATTTACCTAAGGAGAAGGTGACTCCTGAAATAGCCAGGATAAGAAAACTAGCAGTAGGGGAGGAGTTTATCGCTCCTGCAAGGCTTGCTGGTGTTGACAATATTGATGATCTGATTAAAAGAGTAAGTAGGATTCGGGAAGTAATTGATGGAAAGCCAGTGGGGATTAAGTTGGCTGCAGGTCATATTGAGGAAGACCTGCAATTTGCCTTGAAGGCTGATCCAGACTTTATAACTATTGATTGTAGAGGAGGGGCCACAGGCTCAACTCCTAGTTTTATCAAGGATAATGTAGGAGTTCCGGCTGTTTTTGCTATTAGAAGAGCTAGAAAGTATCTTGATAGTGTAGATAGTGATGTAACTTTATGTGTTACAGGTGGTTTTAGGGATAGTTCTGATATAGCTAAAGGCTTGGCTCTTGGTGCTGATGCAGTTGCTTTGGCTACGGCTTCTTTAATAGCTATTGGTTGCAGACAGTCCAGGATTTGTCATACTGGAACTTGTCCAACTGGGATAGCGACTCAAGATGAGAGCCTTCGGGCTTTGTTTAATGACAGGAAGGCACTTCTTGGTTTTGAAAATTTCTATAGAGGGACTGCTCTGGAGCTTGAGGCTTTTGCTAGATCTAATGGTAAGGATGATGTTCATCTTCTTGGGGTTGATGATCTTATGACTGATAGCTTGGAGGTTTCAGAAAATATTGATGTTTTACATGTTTGATTAAGGGGATTATAGATGAATTATGTTTTATTGGCTTTGGGCCTGGTTATTTTGGTTAAGGGAGCTGATATCTTAGTTGATGGAGCTTCTAAGATTGCTAAGATATTGAAAGTGCCGACATTTATTGTCGGGTTGTTCATAGTGGCTCTTGGTACAAGTGCTCCTGAGACTGCCATTGGTATTACTACTGGTATCCAAAACACTAATTTATTGACTTTAGGTACTGTTATTGGTAGTAATATTGCCAATATCGCCTTAATAATGGGCATAACTGCCATGGCTATGCCTTTGACTATAGATTCATTGGTTGCTAAGAGGGAGATGCCTATTTTAATTGGTGTTAATCTGGTATTTATTATAATGCTTATAACTGGTAATACCCTAACAAGATTGGAAGCAATTATACTTTTGGTTGGCATGTTTGTTTTCTTAGGGTATGTGGTTAGTAAGACCAAGGATATTATTGAAAAGGAAGAACCTGACACAGAATTTGAAGAGGATATTTATGAATATCTAGAGGACCAGAAGGTTTTATCAAAAATAAAGGGCAGAAGCAGGAAAAAAGATTTGCCTAAGGCTATTGTTATGTTGATAGTTGGTTTGGTTGCTCTTATTGGTGGTGCTAATTTGGCTGTTTATAATGCGGTGATTATTGCTAAGATACTTGGTTTGAGTCAGGAATTCATAGGTATTTCTATTATTGCTTTTGGGACATCCTTGCCTGAGTTGGTTACTTGTTTGATGGCTGTGTATAAGAAGGAAGATGATATTGCTGTGGGTAATGTAATTGGTAGTAATATTATGAATATTTTATTGGTTATTGGTGTTAGTGGTTTGATTAGGCCAATTATTATAGATTTGGTTATTTTGTATGATGTTTTAGTAATGTTTGGGTTGACTATTATCTTGTTGATTCCCATTTTTTTCCAGGGTAGGTTATCAAGAATGTGGGGATCATTTTTGTTGGCTTTTTATATTATATTTCTGGCTGTGAAGATTAGTTTTTTAGGTTAGGTTGATGGAGGATTTTATGGGTGTTGTGTTAGGTGATTATTTAGGTTATATTTTTATATTATTACTTATTTGGAATCTTATGACTTTTTTCTTGATGGGTCTTGATAAGTTTAAATCGAGTCATGGATATTGGAGGATAAGTGAGTCGACTTTGTTGTCTTGTGCTTTTCTTATGGGTGGCTTTGGTTGTTGGTCAGGTTCTTATGTTTTTAGGCATAAGTCCAAGAAAAATAAGTTCAGAATTCTTCTTCCTATAGCCTGGATTTTTAATTTGGCTGTTATTTGTTTTTTTATCTGGTATTTTTCTATTATCTAGTGTGTGAAATTAAAGCATACTAGATATTTTTTTTGATATCTTATAGAAATTGGTTGTGATAAACTAATATGTAAGAATACATATTACTATAGAGAATGGAGATGCTACTATGAGTAAAATATTAATCGTTGGTGGTGTAGCTGGTGGGGCGACTGCTGCTGCACGTTTGAGAAGATTGAATGAAAATGATGAGATCATTATGTTTGAGAGGGATGAATATATTTCCTTTGCCAATTGTGGTCTGCCTTACTATATTGGTGGGGTAATTAAGGATAGGGATCATCTGTTGGTTCAGACTGTTGAGGCTATGTCTAAAAGATATAGGTTGGATATCAGGAATTTTAGTGAAGTGGTGGCTATTCATAGGGAGAACAAGACTGTCACTATTTTTGATAAGAGAAAGCAAGTTAGTTATGATGAGTCCTACGATAAATTGATTTTATCTCCTGGGGCTAATCCTTTTGTGCCTGTTTATGAAGGGGCTGAGGGTTCTGATTGTATTTTTTCTTTAAGGAATATTCCTGATACTGATAAAATTAAGAATTTTATCACTGAAAGAAATCCTAAGAGTGCCGTGGTTATTGGTGGTGGCTTTATCGGTCTTGAGATTGCAGAAAATCTTAGGGAGAAGAATATTAATGTGACTATTGTTGAAAAATTGCCACAGGTTCTTAGGATTCTTGATTTTGAGTTGGCTCAGATTCTTCATGAGGAGATGAATAAGAATGGTGTTAACATTCTTTTAAATGAGTATGTGACCTATTTTAAGGATCAGGGTAGGACTGTGGTTTTAAATAGTGGTGGTGAGATAAAGACTGATATGGTTGTTGTGGCTATTGGAGTTGTGCCAGAGAATCAGTTGAGTAGATCTGGTGGTATTGCAGTTGGGCCTAGAGGTCATATTTTGACTAATGAAGCTTTGCAGGTTTATGATGGGGCTAGTGGTGATGTGGTTCCGGATGTTTATGCTATTGGAGATGTTATTGAGGTGAAGGATAGGGTTGATGGTAGTCCGACTGCCATTCCTCTTGCTTGGCCTGCTAACAGGCAGGGAAGGCTTGTGGCAGATCATATAAATGGTAAGAAAATTAAGTATAAAGGGACTTTAGGTTCTTCTGTGTTGAAGGTTTTTGATTTGATTGCTGCTGCTACTGGTAATACTGAAGGTCAGTTGGAGGGTAAGGGTGTTTCTTTTAAGTCGATTAGTGCTCATCGTGCTAATCATGCTTCCTATTATCCTGGGTCGACTCCTATTTCTATGAAGATTTTGTATTCTCCAGAGGATGGAAGAATACTTGGGGCTCAGGCTGTTGGTAAGGAGGGTACTGAGAAGAGGATTGATGTTATTGCTACTGTTATGTCCTTAGGTGGCAGGATTAGTGATTTGTCTTCTTTGGAGTTGTGTTATGCTCCGCCTTTTTCTTCTGCTAAGGATCCTGTTAATGTTTTAGGTTATATTGGTGAGAATGTTGAGGCTGGTTTGTATGATCTTGTTGATGTTAAGGATATTGACAGACTTGTTAAAGAGGGTGGTCTGATGCTTGATGTTAGGACTTCCCTGGAGTTTTCTGTTGGTAAAATAGAAGGTTCATATAATATTCCTGTTGATGAGTTAAGGGAGAGGGTAGGGGAGATTTCTTGTGCTAAGGATGCTCCTATTTATGTAACTTGTCAGGTTGGTCTTCGTGCTCATATTGCTATTATGATCTTGAAGGGTATGGGTTATTCTAATTTGTTTAATTTGTCAGGTGGTTATTTGACTTATAGGAATTTTAAGTATGTTCCTTTGTTGCAGTGTCATCTTGATAATTGTGGGAATATGGATGTGGATCAGCAGATTCCTGCTCCTTCTTCTGGTGTTGCTGGTTCAGTGAGTCGGAATGTGATTCGGGTTGATGCGAGTGGTTTGCAGTGTCCTGGTCCTTTGATGGCTACTTATAAGGCAATACAGGATGCTGGTATTGGTGATGTGGTTGAGGTGGTTTCTACTGATTTTGGTTATACTAAGGATATTGAACAGTGGTGTAAGGCTAATTGTCATACATTAGAATCCATTAAGAGTGAGGGTAGTTCTTATGTTGCTAGGATAATCAAGGGTGAGGCTGCTAGTTGTAAAGTTGGGACAATGGATCAGAAGAATGCTACTATTGTGGTGTTTAGTGGTGAGCTTGATAAGGCTATTGCGGCTATGATTATTGCTCAGGGTGCTGTTGCTAGTGGTAAGGATGTTACTATTTTCTTCACCTTCTGGGGTTTGAATGCTCTTCGTAGGAGTAATAGGGTTAAGACAAGTAAGAATATAATTGAGAAGATGTTTGGTTGGATGATGCCTAGAGGGGCTTCTAGGTTGCCTCTTTCTTCTATGAATATGTTAGGTATTGGGCCTAAGATGATCAAGTATATTATGAAATCTAAGAATGTTGATGAGGTTGAGGTTATGATCAGTAAGGCAATGGAGCTTGGTGTTAAGTTTATTGCTTGTACTATGAGTATGGATCTTATGGGCATTAAGAAGGAAGAGCTTATTGATGGCATTGAGTATGCTGGGGTTGGTTCCTACATTTCTAGTAATGAGAATGTTGGTACTACCTTGTTTATTTAAATATACAGCAAATTATTATAAGAGGTAATCAGACTTGGTCTGCTTACCTCTTTTTGATTGTTATATTTATTTGAATTAATATTATTGACTTTTTTGATTTATGATATTAAAATGATATCATAAATATATTAAATATTGGAGGTTGGGTTTCATGGATGTTAGAGAATTGGAATTTGAGGAGAAGGTTATTAAGGGCATTAGTGGTATGTTGATGATGATTATTTTTATTTTGTTAACTATTATTGCTATTGTTGCGACTATTTTTGGTATTGTTATCCTGGAATCCGGTAAGTCGGATTTTTTGGGTTTTGTGTTATTGATTAAGGGTATTGTTTATATTTCTCTTTGTTGGTTGCCTTTTATGGGTCTTAAGATTTTAAAGCCTCAGGAGGCTTTGGTTTTGACTTTGTTTGGTAAGTATATTGGCACCTTGAAGGGTGAGGGTTTCTTTTTTGTTAATCCTTTTGTTTCTGCTGTTAATCCTACTGTTGCTAGTGGTTTGACAGTTGGTGGTGAAGAGCAGGGTGCTGGTGCTGTTAGTCTTGGTCAGGGTAAGTATGGTCAGTTGAGCTTGCCTAAGAAGGTTATTTCCTTGAAGGCTATGACTTTAAATAATAATAAGCAGAAGGTTAATGATGAGCTTGGTAATCCGGTGGAGATTGGTATTGTGGTTATTTGGCGTGTTGTTAATACTGCTAAGGCTGTTTTTGCTGTTGATAATTTTAAGGATTATTTGTCTATTCAAAGTGATTCTAGTTTGAGAAATATTGCGAGGCTTTATCCTTATGATGTGGCTGCTGATGGTGAGGAGAAGACTTTAAGGGGTAGTAGCCAGGAGGTTGCAGAGAAGCTTAAGGAGGAGATTCAGGGTAGGGTTTTGTTGGCTGGTATTGAGATTATTGAGGCTAGGATTACTCATTTGGCTTATGCTCCTGAGATTGCTGCGGTTATGTTACAAAGGCAGCAGGCTTCTGCGATTATTGATGCTCGTAAGATGATTGTTGAGGGTGCTGTTGGTATGGTGGAGATGGCTCTTTCTATGTTGAATGAGAATGATGTTGTTCATTTGGATGATGAGCGTAAGGCTGCTATGGTTAGTAACTTGTTGGTGGTGCTTTGTGGTAATAAGGATGCTCAGCCGATTGTGAATAGTGGTTCAATTTATTAATTATATTTTGTGTTGTTTGTATTTTTTATAGGAAGGAGTACAGCATGGGTGAGAAAGAGAAAAAACAATTGTTACTAAGGCTGTCTGCTTCTTTGTGGGAGGATCTGGCGGCTTGGGCCGAGGATGATTTCAGGTCAATTAATGGTCAGATTGAGTATTTACTTAGTGAGGCGGTTAAGAAAAGGAAGAAAACTAAGGATTAAAGTTAATAGTTAGTATAGATAGTATATAGAAGAAGCTAGTAGAATGTATTCTACTAGCTTCTTGTTATTATGTGTTTTAAATTCGTCTGTTATTCTGATTATTATTTTTTGGTTTTTTTAGTTTATTTAACCCATTTTTCTTGGCTAGGGTCTTTTGTTTTGTTGTATAGATCTTCGTTTAGACCTTTGTCGTCCATTACTTCGTCTATCATGTGGGTGTAGGCCTTGTAGTCCTGGTATAGTGGAACTTCCTGGCAGAGGGTGGTTACATCTGCTGCAATGCCTGCTCTGTCATTTTCAAAGTGTTCGTCACTTAAGGCTCTGTAGATTATTTCGGCTATTTTGGTCATGTGTTCTTCCTTGAAGCCTCTTGTTGTTGCAGCTGGGGTTCCTAGACGAATTCCGCTGGTTACAAATGGGCTTAGTTTGTCGTATGGGATGGTGTTTTTGTTACAGGTAATGCCGATTTCATCAAGTCTGTGTTCTGCTTCTTTGCCTGTTATGCCAAGGCCTGATACGTCTACCATCATGAGGTGGTTGTCTGTTCCTCCTGCTACGACTCTTAGGTTGTGTTTTTGTAGTCCTGCAGCTAAAGCAGCTGCGTTTTTGACTACTTGTTGTTGGTATTCCTTAAAGGATGGTTCTGCTGCTTCCTTGAAGGAAACTGCTTTGGCTGCTATTATGTGCATTAGCGGTCCGCCTTGTAGTCCTGGGAATACTGCTTTGTCGATCATTTTAGCATATTCTTCCTTGCAGAGTATCATGCCGCTTCTTGGTCCTCTTAGGGTCTTGTGGGTTGTGGTGGTGACGAAGTCGGCATATGGTACTGGTGATGGGTGTACACCTGCGGCTACTAGGCCTGCGATGTGTGCCATGTCTACCATGAATAGGGCTCCGACTTTGTCGGCTATTTCTCTGAATCTTGGGAAGTCGATTATTCTTGAGTAGGCTGTTGCGCCTGCTACTATTAGTTTTGGCTTGGATTCTATGGCTAGTCTTTCGACTTCTTCCATGTCTATTCTTTCGGTGACTGGGTCTACACCGTAGCTTATGAAGTTAAAATAGAGGCCTGAGAGGTTTACCGGGCTTCCGTGAGTCAGGTGTCCACCTTGGGCTAGGCTCATGGCCATTACTGTGTCTCCTGGTTTTAGTGCTGCCAGGTAGACTGCTTCGTTGGCGCTTGATCCTGAGTGTGGTTGAACATTGGCATGGTCTGCTCCAAAGAGTTTGCAGGCTCTGTCTCTTGCTAGGTTTTCTACTACGTCTACATGTTCACAGCCACCATAGTATCTTTTGCCAGGGTAGCCTTCGGCGTATTTGTTGGTTAGTACTGAGCCTTGTGCTTGTAGTATGCAAGGGCTGACGAAGTTTTCTGAGGCTATTAGTTCTATTTTGTCGTTTTGTCTGTTTCTTTCGTCTTCTAGTACTTGTGCCACTTCTTTATCATAGTTTTTTAGTATTCTCATGTGGGTAACACCTCCGTTTTTTATTGTGTCCTATACTTTTATTATATTCCTCTTGGAATTTTGTTTCAATATTATTAGAAGATATGATTGACTGTTTGTGGTTTGTGGTGTTAGAATGATGGTGGATTCTGAAGTTATTTATCCTAAGGGAAACTATGGATACTTAACCCGGGTTTGAAGAGAAATTTTCAGATCTCCCGCGTTTGGAAAGGAATTTTATGGTATTTCATTGCGGGGAGACGTGTGTCTTCCCTTTTTTATTTGAATATTAGTTGATTCTGAAGTTATTTACCCTAAGGGAAACTATGGGTATTTAGCCTGGGTTTGGGGAGAAATCCTCAGATCTCCCGCGTTTGGAAAGGAATTCGTTCAAAAAAATTATGGAAGAGGTGCAAAATGTCCGAAATGAAAAAGTTTATGGTCTTGTTTCTTAGTATTGCTTTGTTGTTTGTGGCAACAGGGTGTAATCAGGAAACAAAAGAAAATGAAAAAGAAAGGGTTACTATTCTTGTTGGTGCTGCTGCTGGGACTTCTGATGCTATTACTGAGATTGAGCCTTTGTTTGAGAAGGTTTCTGGTATTGATGTTGATTTGCAGTTTTCTGCTTCTGGTCCTATTAAGGAGCAGATTAAGAGTGGGGCTGGTATTGATGTTTATATTACTGCTTCGATGAAGGATATGAAGGAATTGGTTGATTTGGATTTGGTGGTTGATGATGAGGTTCTTTTGACTAATGAGTTGATTCTGGCTAAGACTAAGGGTAGTGATGTTAAGAGTATTAATGACTTGAAGGGTGTTAAGTTTATTGCTGTTGGTGAGCCTTCTAGTGTTCCTGTTGGTAAGTATACTACTGAGGCTTTGACTAGTTTGGGTCTTTTTGATGCTTTGAAGGGTAAGTTTACTTTTGCTAAGGATGTTACGCAGGTGCTTAATTGGGTTGAGTCTGGTAATGCTGAAGTCGGGTTTGTTTATTATTCTGATTTTGTTAGGAGTGCTGGTGGTGTTGATTTGGTTGAGAGGGTTGATCAGAGTGCCTACTCTAAGATTTTGTTCCCTATGGGTGTTGTTAAGGCGAGTCAGTATCAAGATGAGGCCAAGGTTTTTATGGAGTTTTTAAAGGGTGATGAGGCTAAGGCTATTTTTGAGAAGTATGGTTTTGGTGTAGCTGATTAGCAAAATTATTATTAGATTTTTTCTAGTGATTTTAAAAAGTATTTTTAGGATGTTAATTTAAGTTTGTTTATATAATAGAATTATGGTGGATTCTGAAGTTATTCATCCTAAGGGAAACTATGGATGAATAACCCGGGTTTGGAGAGAAATTTTCAGATCTCCCGCGTTTGGAAAGGAATTTTAAAGTAGATCATTGCGGGGAGATTTATGTCTTCCCTTTTTTATTTTGATATTTGTGGATTCTGACGTTATTTATCCTAAGGGAAACTATGGGTATTTAGCCTGGGTTTGGGGAGAAATCTCCTGATCTCCTGCGTTTGGGAAGGAATTAGTTGGAAAAAATAAGAAAGTGGTGCGAAATGTTTAAAGTGAAAAAAATTGTTTTTGTTGTTCTTGGTTTGTCTTTGTTGTTTGTGGCAACTGGTTGTAGTGATAAAGGTAGTGTTGATGATGGGGATAGGGTTACTATTCTCGTAGGGGCTGCAGCCAGTCTTACTGATGCTATTACTGAAATTGAGCCTTTGTTTGAAAAGGCTGAGGGTATTGATTTGGATCTTCAGTTTTCTGCAACTGGTCCTTTAAAGGAGCAGATTAAAAGTGGTGCTGATATTGATGTTTTTATGAGTGCATCTAAGAAAGATATGGTGGATGTTGTTGATGCGGGGTTTGTTGTTGAAGACGAGGTTCTTTTAACAAATGGGCTTGTATTGGCGAAAACTAAGGGTAGTGATGTTAAGAGTATCAATGACTTGAAGGGGGTTGAGTTTATTGCTGTTGGTGAGCCATCTAGTGTTCCTGCTGGTAAGTATGCTGTTGAGGCGTTAACTAATTTGGGTATGTATGATTCTCTTAAGGGTAAGTTTACTTATGCTAAGGATGTTACTCAGGTGTTGAATTGGGTAGAGCTTGGTAACGCTGAGGTTGGTTTTGTTTATTATTCTGATTTTGTAAGGAGTGACGGCAAGGTTGACATGGTTGATAAGGTTGACTCTAGCAAGTACTCTAAGATTATTTATCCTATGGGTATTGTTAAGGCAAGTAGTAAGTTTGAGGAGGCTAGGGCTTTTATGGAGTTCTTAAAGGGTGATAAGGCTGAGGATATTTTTAAGAAGTATGGTTTTGGTATAGCTGATTAGTTGTAAGTGTTGTATTAAAGATTAATTGATATATGTTGAAGCGCTGGTCTCTAAGAGGCTGGCGTTTATTTTGTTGTGTGGGTTGCTTATGTGTCTGGTTGGTAGTATTATTTTTATATATGGAAGTTGTATTTTATGGAGGTATGTTATGAATGTTTTAGAGTTTGCTATAAATATGGAGAATGATGGTGAGAGGTACTATAGGGAACAGGCTGAGTTGAATAGGGATAATGGTTTGTTTGTTGTTTGTAGTATGTTGGCTGATGATGAGAGGAATCATGCTGCTCTTTTGAAGAGTAGGTATGAGAATGGTGCTTTTGATCTTGCTGAGGGTAGTGATGTTGATAGGGTTGGGAATGTTTTTTCTGGTCTTGTTGATGTTGGTTTTTATGAGAAGGAGCTTCTTGATCAGTTGGATTTTTATAGGTTGGCGTCTGATAGGGAGCGTGAGAGTATTGTTCTTTATTCTGAGATGTTGGAGGAGGCTGTGAGTCAGGGTGATGTGCAGGGTGCTAAGGATGTTTTGTTGTTTGAGTTTTTGATTAAGCAGGAGGAGGAGCATTTGAGGGTTCTTGAGGAGTTGGTTAAGCTTCTTAGTCATGCTGAGGAGTGGGTAGAGAATGCTGAGTTTGGAAATAGGGAAGAATATTAGGCTAAATAAAAGAATTTTTATTATTTCAATAAAAGGTGTATCTTTTTAGTTATGTGTGCTATACTAAGATAGTAATGGAATGTAAGAACAATTGTTTCCCCATTAAATTGAGAAAATGAATTGAAATGACAAGTCCAAATATTTAATGGAGGTAATGATTTATGAGCGACAAAAACTTAAACTGTTCTGATTGTGGAGCTGAATTTGTATTCACTCAAGGCGAGCAAGATTTCTATGCTGAAAAAGGTTTTACAAACGAACCTAGAAGATGCCCTGAATGCAG
>JBGSJN010000061.1:0-20688 GCA_041741995.1 Bacillota bacterium | reverse complement strand
TACAACTTGTACTGCCTGTTCGATATTTGGAGCAAAAAATATAATAACTCCTACTACAATTGAAATCAATTGAATTTGAACTACTGGGCTTTTTAATCTTTTTTTAATATTTTCCATTTTTATCATCTTCTCCTTTATTTTCCTAAACCTGATTTAATCATTATAAATGCTAATATTATTGAACCGGCTACACTGAAGAAAGTCGTTAAGCCTAAGACAATTACTTGCCACCGTCTAGTATCAGCAAGTTCTTTCTTTTTCTGAGCTTCTTCGGCTTTCTCGGCCATTTGTTCGTCTTTCTCAGCTAACTTTTGTTTTAACCCATTGATAATATCTCGTTCTTCTTTTTCGTGTTTTGAAACTAACTTATCAACTGCCAAACCGATAACAGTTACTTTACTGTCTATGTTAGCTACTTGAGTAATTGTTTCTGATAACTTCCTCGCTGAAGTTTTTGCTAATTCCTCGGTGGCCATAATAGCACGACCACATTCCTTATCTTGGCTAACTAAACACATCTCTCAACTCCTTTATATTTAATACCACCGACCATTTGCAGTCCAATTCACCCCAGTATCCCCCGGGTTCGCCATTGTATTTCCATAATGAATTAATACTTTTCCAGCCATTGTATTTCTTGAAACAGAATAACATTCCCCTACATACGAAGCACTTGCACTCGCACTTGCAATTCCGTTAGCGCATAACATTGTTGCAAATCCATTATCTCTGAATAGATTTGGCATGGGAATTATATGTCCTGCCCCACTGTTGACAGTAGTTCCTTTACCATAGCAAAGTTGAGTTCCGTCATAATATCTAACCCAAGTTCCTAAAGCATTTACACCACTTTGAACTAATGGTTTATTGTTTATAAGAATATCGCTAGTTCCGTTAACATACCCGATGTATTCCATTTTATTAGTACCACCTCCACCAATTAAAATTGGTTTAGTGTTTGGAATTTTTACTGATATACCATCTGATATTTCTGTTCTTTCACCTGTATTAGCAACATCATAAATCTTTATCCAAGTTATTCCATCTTCTGATACTTCAATTTTATGACCCCCATACCATCTATTATCTCCAAAGTAGTGCCATACAACTATTTCTGCTAAATCTGTGTAAACTGCACCTAAATCTATTTGAACATATTGTAATCCAGTAGCAACTATTTCTGCATATTGGGTTGTATTCGCCGAGCCATTAGTTATGTAAGCCCCATTAGTGAGTGTAGCCGAACCCGTTACAGGTCTAGCATTGCATCTGTTAATCGCTCTGTTTAATGTATAACCTGCTATTTCGCACCAATGCTTACTAGCATTTGCAGAATTCTGACTTGCATAATCTCTAATATACCTAATTCTCATAGGTACTATTGGAGCAGATAAATTCATTCCAGCTACAGCACTTATTAATCCTAAGGCATTAGTGACACCGTTTAAATTTGCATTACCTTCGAGATTTAAATCACCTTGAACATTAACATTACCTTCGGTATAAGTATCACCTCTGATATCTAGCACACCATTACCTTCAGCGACCTTGCCTATTGCAATTCCTTTACCATTAGAATGAAAGTCCATTAAAGTAAAAGCAACTGCTACATCTGCTGATCTTTTGACTACTCCCGTATTGAAATAATCATTAACTTCTAACAATACATCAAATTGACTATTTGTATCTGCTGGAAATATAACACTTGCACTAACAGAATAATCTGTCGTGTTAGTTAGTGCCGTTGTCCATGTACCGCTAGCCTTCAACTTATACTTAACTAATGTTTGTTTAGTATTAGTGTTTAGGATTGTGCTAATAGCAGCTTGAATTGTAGCCTTTACATATCCACCCTCTTCATCAAGTGTCCCATTTACTAAGCATCTAGCTACATTTAAACTAATAGCTTGAGGTGATTGATAAGCTTCCACAGTTATATTCTGTGTTATAACTCTTGTCTTCCCCCTGGAATCTGTAACGGTAGTTTCAATAACATTAACTCCTGATGATGCTAATACTTCAGTAGTTAGATTTGCCATATTGTATATTGAACCATTGACTACCGTTCTATATGTAGCTATGGTGCTTCCATTTAGACCACCTGCTGTTATTGCAATGGCAACTTTCGACTTGCCTTGGACATATCTTGTTAGGTATAGATCTACACCTGTCACAACTAAACTTGCTGAAGGTTGATAATCCGGCACAGTTGCCGTAAATAAGACTGTCTTTGTTCCAATTAAAGTTGTTCCATTATAGGTCTCCACCTCAATTGTTACTGCACCACTTAATGAGTTTGGTATCATAGGTGCTAGTGTAGCTAATGGTATAATCCAATCATGGTATTGATTTCCTGCAGGCTTCTCCGCTATCAAAGTTTTACCTATTCCAGTGAAGCTGTAATAAATCTTATGGCTAAAACCTGCTACTGCTGGGTTGGTAGTTATTCTTATTACTTGTCCCATTTCCCTGGTTGAGTAATTCAATGATGGAGTAGTTGCTCTTGGTATCGGTGTCAAGTCTATATCACTGGATCCACTTGCATTTCCAGTTTGAACATTTGACCACAATAAGCCTATGTCCATGTAAAAACTAAATGGAACATCTATTTTATTTCCATCAGGATTGTGATATACAACAGTAGTTCCTGAAGCAATTAGTTTATCACCACTTCCACCAATAGTTGTACTTCCGCTTGCCACTGTAACGTTATTAATTATTGCATTATAATTTTTTAATGAACCAGAAGAAACATAGGAAGGTCGGTGTAGAACAAGACTCCATGCTAAAACCGAATAGTTACCCTCGGTACTTTGTGATTGCTGATTAACAATTATTTCTAACGTTGGATTAGATGGACTTATACCAGGATTCCATAATGCACTAGCCATACTCTAAACCACCTTTCCAAAACTTAGATTGCCATTTGTTCTTGGCGTGAATCCAAAGTTCCCAATTTTTAATGAATTGATAAATTCACCATTAAAGACATACAGCTTATTATTACTGATATATGCTACTTCTACATTGTTCTGCAGAAACGACACTTTAGTATTGGATATATTGACAATATATGGATTATTCATTTGACCCAATAATATATTACCGTCAATAAATCTGATATATTTAATGATTTCAGTAAATTGCACTTGGGTATCTCCATCAAGTGTGCTTATGGCTTCTACAAGTTTACTAAATTGAAATTGAAATGCCTCTGCAATCTGAGTCAATTCAGTGCTAACAGAACTCTTGTATGTCTCAAAATCACTTTCTGCAGTATAAGCCTCCGCAACTTCTAATCTAATATTATCGGCTTCTTGTGTTATATTTGAACTTACTGTCTGTATCTCACTCTTGATTTCTTGCACTACCTCATTTTTAACATAATCTTTGCTAATGTTACGAATCACATTCTCAGCATCATATTGCCTCTCTGTGAAGCTTTTATATGTTCGCCCTATAGATAGGCTGTTATTCCTTGGATTTGTTAAATCTAAGCATAATTTCTTTATCAGATAGTACTCATCAAGCTGATGGATTGTACTCTCCACTTTCACCTTCTCAAAAATCCTGAAGTCATCAATGCTTACATCCAGCATATTTAAATCAATTGCCTTTAGATCTATGCTTGTAACTGTACTAATTGCTTCAGTTAAAGTCTGTTGAGCTTTAATAAGAAGATTATTTGGGAGTGTAATATCTTTAAACTCTAACATTCTAAATATATATCCATATTGATCAACAGCTATTTCATCATAAATATAATCTAAACCACTATTAACTGATTTAATATCAACCTGATACTCTTTGCCTTCTTCATCCTTAAGTGTTGCCCCTAAAGGTACAAGCGCAGTGTAGATTTCTTGTCCCTCTCGGCTTTGATTTACATCAATAAGGTTTTCACCTAAGCGGATAGTTTGAAGGCTGGTAGCGGCAGAATCATCAAGATAATCGATATAGTTGATTCCATCCTGTCTTCTGACCATGATATAGCCCCCCAATAAATCAAGAAGCTTTGTTTTGATTGTCTCCCATGTTTTTGGATAACTACTATCAGCCCTGGTAATATAATCGTTTGCATCTGTTACAGTTACGTTACCTAAAGTAAATTGTCTATCTTCAGCTACTTCGGCATTATGATTTACAATTAGTTGTTCAAGATAATCCGATACTGTCCCACTATATTCATATGGTCGTTGAATAGAATCGTTTAAAAAAGCAAGGTCACCTTCGCAGATGACCTTTTTCACATTATAAAAATCAAGTAGATCATTAAGTGGCCTGCCTCTAAATAGGAGTATATTATCCTGATATACTTCGACCACTGATTTTAGTTTATTGATATTATCGTATAAAGGATGGCTAGGGTATATTGTGAAATTGAAAGTACCAGCTGTGTTAACTTCTAGACTAACTTTTAAATCTGAAACTTTCAATTCATCAACTCTTGGATCAAAAATTAGCTGTCCATCTAATTTAACTATATACAACTATATTCCCCCTTCCCTATACTCCACAAGGATGTCAGTTCCAGGTGAACCTGTTATGGTTAAAATATTCTCACCTTGAGTAAATACAATTCCTGTAAGTTTATGAGTGCCTGCTTGAACACTATAACTTGATGAACCAAAACTAATATTAACTGCTCCGCTTACTGTTATAGATGGAATAACGGATTTTCTAAGATTGGTACATGTAAGTTCAATACTTCCACCAGCTCCTATTATTTCATCAATTGTAGTTAAAGTGGCTTTCAGTTTATATGGATCACAAGTACATTTAATATTTAATTCTCCAGTTACTGCATTAGCTTCCCATGAATCTACAAAAACACGGCCTATATAATAAAAATCAGGATCATTATCTAATATGATATTCATTCTTTTACCGTGAAGTTTATTTTGTATATCTGAAAATATCGATACAAAATCACCACCAATTTTTGTGAATTTGAATTTATGTGTTCTATCTCCATATTTTATTCCACCATAAAACTCTGTTAAATCAATAGATCCATCAGCTGCAGGTATTGATACACGATTTTCTTTGACATCCGGTACACCAATTTCTTTACTAGTTAATATAAGAGAGAAATCGATGCTTGTATGATAGTTTCCAAATTGAATACCTAAAAGCATTATCTCTCCCTCCTAGCTATTATTTTTCTAAGTTCATTGTCCATTGGTGAAGCTAAAACCCCTACAACTTCACCTGTATCCATAACAACTTGTAAGCCCATCATTCTTTCCATAAAGGATTCCATTAAGCTAATAAGCCTTTCATTTACATCTTCTTTTCTTACAATTATTTTATTGTCAGAATATTCCCTATTTTCCTTAGCTGTTAATACTCTTTCCCCTTTATGTAAGAAGGCTGGAAATTCATCATATGGAACATAATTAAGACCTTTTGCAAGTCTTGGAATTGTTGGTAAATTTATTCCTTTTCCACCGACCCCTGGTACCCAATCTGGTATTTTCAATTTATTGATTCCTCTAATAAAGGTATTCAAAGCATCAATAATAAAGTTAAGCGGTGGCTTAACAAATCCCATTATAGCCCCGAATACATTTTGAAATACTGTTCCAATTCCATTTACCGCATTCTTTAAAAGTGTAAAGTTATTAACCATAGATTTACCTACGATATCCATAATTATTTTAAAGATATTAATCAATGGCAGTAAGACTGTATTTATTAAAAATAACAACACATCTAATATAGGTTTAATTATCGGTAATATAGCCTTGATTATTGGCATCAGTGCAGGTAATAAAGCTTTTATTATTTCAACTAATGGAGGTAATAACATCAATAATATTTGAAGTATTACTGGTAACAACGCATTTACTATATCAATTATTGGTGGTAGTAATTCCATAATTAAATCAATTAATACCGGCAGTATCGCTGAAATAAATTCAATCAATGGAGGTAATAACTGTGTAAATAAAGCTGTAAATAATGGAGCTAACCTTGTTATTGCATCAATAATTATAGGTAGCATTAGTTGTATTAAACTCATTAAAGGTGGCATTATTGAAGTTAATAGACTCATTAACGGTGGTGCTAATTGTTGAATCAGGCTACTGATCATTGGCATATTGTCAATTAGCATATCTATTAATGGTTGAATAGCTGGTAATAATGCTGTAATAAGCTGATTAGCAACTCCACCTAATGCTTGTTGTAAACTAGCAAATGTATCAGCAAAGTTATCACCTGCAATTATTGCACCTTCATCCATTACAATCCCTAATTCTTGCGCTTTAGCTCTTAGCTGTTCTATCCCAGCTGCGCCCTCTGCTAAAAGTGGTTTCATTTCAGCAAAAGACTTACCAAATATCTGGTTGCCTAAAGCATTCATTTCTGCCGTATCACCCATTTCAGCAAGTTTAAGTAGTGTATCATTGAAAACAGCACTTGAATCTCTAGCCTTACCATTTACATCGTTGATTGCAATACCCAAACTCTCAAAAGCTTTTATTCCAGTTCCAGTTCCTGTAGCTGCTTCCGAAAATGTTTTATTAAATTTTGCAGCTCCACCAACTAACTTTTCAAAAGATACGCCAGCTTGCTCACCTGCATATTTCAGCTCTTGCAACATAGTAGTATTAATACTAGTTTTTCTTGAAGCATCTAAAATGGCACCTGCATACTCGCCTGTCTTATTAGCTGCTGCAGTAAACCCACCAACCAAAGCAAGAGCTGCACCACCTGCAGTAGCCGCCATACCAATTGCTGCTTTACCAACAGTTGCAAATCCAGATCCTAAACTTGAAGTCAAGCCTTTACCTTTATCCTTAGTAGTATCTATCTCTTTATTAGCTTTTTCATTATCAATAAATATAGAACCAAAAATACTAAAAATATTAGCCATTATTTACCTCCTTTCTTTTGTTTTTATGATGTTCAACTAATGGTAATAATTCAGCAACTATTTCGTCTGCTGTTCTTACTGAGCCATTATTTTTTTGTGTTCCAAAAAATTCTTTATATGGTGTTATCGGTTCGCCTTTGAATTTATTTGTTATATAATGCAAAGCCCATACTGGAAATTTAATTGTTTCCATTTCTTTTTCTGCAGCTTTGTTTATCATTTTCACTACAAAAGGAAGAGGTAGCCTATCAGCTACCTCTAGTTTTTCTCCGTAGTGCTTCCAAAGGAGGCGGAGGACTTCTGTTGACCCGATCCCCGCGCTGATCGAAAAAAATCAGCCACCCCTGGCATATTAACTAAGTCTTTAATAAATTCAAATATATCTACATCTTCAGCTTCTTTTACTGTACATTCCTTTTGTCTAGCAATTAATTCATAGAATTCCACTTCTGCTTTATGAAGATTTTTTAAAATAACTGATAATAGTTTTGCTCCTAATTCTTCATCAGTTTTAGATTCAAGACTTGCAATATCAATCTCCATCTTGTCAGTTAAAGCTGAGAGTGCAATTAGTGTTTTTGATTTTATAACCATTTAATTCTTTCCTCCTAAGCACCGATTGTATCGATGTCTTCTATATCAAAAATATCTTTTGTATTATCAATACCTTCATGATGTGCAAAAAACTCTAACCCATGTTCATTTTCTCCTTTAGGTTTAGCAGCATATTTCATATCACCTTCATGCATAGCATTATATATGGAAATCTTTTTAAATTTTCCTGACATCAATTTGGCGAAAACAGTTACGTTTTCAATGTAATCACTAGCAGGTATTAAGCCAACATCAGGTGATTTTATTTTGGAAATTGCACCTTTTACAGTTGTAGCAGATTCAGTTATTGTAGTTAAACCAACACATGTTCCATTCGTTATTAATATATTGAGTGAACTATCATTTTGTGCTGCTACTTTCCTAGTCAATGTAATATTGGCTCCAGTTCCACCAACTGTATAGATATCTGTTAGTGCAGTATTGCCACTTAAAGCAGTTCTTATTTTACCCGCTACTAATGTAGCTGTATCACTCAAGGCAACAGCTACATCGAATGCTAAAGGTGATCCAGTAACGCCCTCTGCTGTTACAATTACTTTTGCATTTCCTGCAGTAGCTATCGTTCCAATAACTGTTGCTGTGTCAATTTGCAAAACATCGTTTTCTATTGTTGCTCCTGGTAAAGCAAGTTTCAAAGTATCATTATCACAGAGTAATGTTGTAATTTTTAAGGATGCATCAACTTCCTCAATTACCTGCATACCCTTTGTTTTTCCTTTTCTTCCATCAAAATCAATGTCACGTATTTTAGTGTTTGCTACAAATTCGGCTCCTCCACGTAATGGCCCGAGCATTATTTCACTTGGTGTTCCATAATTAAGATAGACTAGACCTTCATCAAAGCTGATATTTTCAATTTGATGTTGTGTTAAATTTCCCATTGTTTACCCCTTTCTACATATAAAAAATACGAGCTGTAAATGATAGCTCGCGTAATATTAAATCCGGTTCAAGATCTCTTACTATATTTTGATTTTGAAAATATATATGTGATGTAAAAGATCCAATTTTATTGATAGTGATTCTATCTAAAGCATTTCTAATATTATCTGCTAAATCATCTATATCGCCATCTTCTCCCTCTAAGTGCCATATTTGAATATCAAAGTTAGATGTTTCACCAGACTCTCCTATACCATTAATATTTATGGTTGGAATATACATGTATGGATATTCAATTCCTTTTGGCACATCTTCATAGTAGCAAATGTGCGTTTCATTAATCTTATCTATAAGTGCTTTTACATATTCACTTGTTCTAATCATCACCATCAACCTCTATTTCATCAAAATCAAGAGGATGCATTCCCTCTCTAATCATTACTTTATTTATTTCTTTTAGTGCCTTTTCTTGTTCAAGTCTAAGTTCAGAAACATTATTAAAAGAAGTGTTTCTTAAAGGATGCTTCCCTGTTGTACCTGGATGATTCACTAATTTCCCAATAACTGCTCCACCTGAAGATACCATTAATTTTTTTCGTTTAATTTTTATTGAGTGTGGCCGTGTTCCAAATTCAAACCAAGCAGGATTAGGATAGTGTTTGATACCTTTTTTTCTCGCTTTGGCTTTATTAATATAACCAAAATCAAGCTGTATTTGCCCGGTTGCTCTATCAATCTTAACCTTTGCAGAAATCCCACGTCTAATTGATTTCGGAGCTTCAGTTTTAAGTTTTTTCTTTAGTATCTTTCCACCTTCTCGAAGCCCCTTTTTCGCTAAATTAGCTATTTCATTTTTCACTTCTTTTGATGTATCAATAAATTTAGTTTCATTATGATTCATTTAACAATGCCTCGCAGGTCAGCTCAACAGTATCTTTGCCAGGTGGTCTAAAAGGTCTTATCACACTATACTCCCGGTCTTTATATTCAATTTTTGATTGTTCATCATAATCTAAATCACGAAGTTCAACCATGAGTCCTGCCTTTAAGCCATTTTGTCCTGCTTGATAAAACTCTCTTCCAGTTACCGATTTAATGTTGCAGTATGCAAAGGTTTTAGTTTTTATTTTTCTACTTCTATTTTTCGAATCAAGATACTCAGTTTCTCGAATCAAATAGCATACGTCTTTCCACATTTTATGCTCCTTCTGCACCAACGTTATATTCAGGTAACATGGCCATTAATCTTTTTATTTTTTCAAATTTCTCATCAAACCTTGATGCATCTGGCCCAGCCATACCAAAGTTTGATTTACAATAAGATGATAATGCTACCATAGTCATAGGATCAGTTTCAGCAGCATTGATTGCTCCAGCTTTTTTAAGCTCCATTAATCCCGCATCGATGAGCATTTCTATTTCTGCATCATAAGCTGAATTGCTGATTCTCAAGTCTAGTTTCATTTTATCGATTGTAGCTTGAGTTGCCATTTCTTACTCCTTCTTTTCTTTTTGTAATACAGCACTAAAAGGAACAACCACTATTTCACGACCAGTTAATTCTTGTTCTATTTTTGCCATTTCACATAAAGCTTTAAATGCACCAATAGAGATTGCATGATTTACTTTGTATACTAAAATTTCATCTTGCTCAATCTTGATTGGTTCCTCTACTTTAACATTAGCAATCAGATCAGGTGTTACAGGTAAATTAACCACTTCAGCATCTGTTTCTTGAGTATTTGTTAAATTATCAGATTCTGCATTAAGCTCTTCTTTTGGTATTATTTTTTCCATTTCATTTTTCTTTGTCATAATTCTTTCCTCCTTATAGAAAGAGAGCGGGGATAAAACCCCGCTCAATTATTTAACTATGCTACTGCATTCTTTTTAAGTCTCATAAAGCCTTTATAAGCACCTACGTTACCACCAATGATAATCTCACCTTGATAAGCAATTTGACGAGTTTTAAACTTATAGTCTTTAGACTCTGAAATTTCAAGTTGGCTAAAAATTGGTAATTCGTAGCATGCTGGTTTTCCATATGCACCAAAATACGCATCTTCTGCAGCTGCTGAAAAAGCAGGAGCTGCACTATTTAAAATAAATGGTACGTTCCAGCTTTCATCACTAGAGATGGTTCCGGAGTTTTGAGTTGTATCCATTTTAATTTTATAGATTGCTTTTCCATCAGTAGATCTAACATTAGCAAAACTGGTTAATGTTTTTTTGTTAATGATAAGAACTGCACCACCTTCAATATCCTCATCTCCACCATAAGCAAGAACTATCTTACCAAGGGTAGTTTCATCAATATCATCAATGTCTAAGTCAGAAGCCAGAGGTATTACATTTACCGGAGCTTTAAAAATACCTGTAATCGTGTTGGCAGTTCCAGCACCTACAAGAATCTGTTTTGCTATTTTCTTTCTAATGGCTGTTTTAACGCTTTCAACGACAACATTAACATAGTTGGCATTAGGTAGTTTTAAAACTTCTTTTGTTACTTCAGCGTAAGCAGTTATTAATGCTCTGCCAACACTTACATAATCCATTAATGGATCGGCGTCAACAGATGCCTCTCCTTCAACTGTGTAGTCACCTTCTCCAGTTGATTTTACAAATCCTTTTTCATAGGATTCTCCACCAATTAATGGAACAGAATTCACTTGTTCCAATAGACTTGAAACTTCATTAAACGTAGGAGCAATTTCTCTACTGTATTTTGTTTCAACAATTAGAGTTCCACCACCTACAGTAGTTGCTCTCATTTCCGCAGATGACATATCAGCAGTAATTCTTTCACCACTACGTAATGTAGCACCCATTTTTTCTAGTTTAGCTACATTACTAACTTCATTTCTACTTTCTTCGCCTTGTTTAAATGTTGCTACATTCTTGAAACCAACAATTGGATCACCGCTTCTTTGTTCAGCGTTAGGCACAACAACAATTGGATCTCCATTTGGTACAACACTTCTCGCTTCTTCTTCAGCAATCATATCTTTAAGATCTGATATTTCTAGATTCAACTCATCAAGTTCTACATTAATACTTCTAAGTTCCGCAACATTGTCAGATGCATTACTTTTTGCTACAAGAGCTGCCCTTTTTTGTTCTTTTTTTGCTAGTAATTCTTTTAATTTCATTTTTCATTTTCTCCTTTTAATAATTTTTCCCAAGTATTTGGTTTTTCATTTTTAATATTTCAAGACTATCCTTGTTATCCAACAAGGCGGAACGTGCATTTTCCAATGCATCCTTAGCACTATCCAGTACCTTTGACCTAGCCTCTACTGTCGTTTGTTCATATGCCGGAAAATTCACCGCACTTATTTCTATTACTTTACTTATTTTTTGTATTCTTCTTGTAGGTAAATCAGATTCAAGATTTTCCCAGGCTTCATCATCCACCCAGAAAATAAAGCTCATGCCATTGATGTCACCTCTTTTAATAGCACTATGTAAACTCTTCGATTCAACATTGTTTTCTACATCTAAATCAGCTTCAAAAGCTAATCCTAATTCATCTGTAGCAAGTCTTAATGTGCTATTGCTATTGTTTCTTCTTGATCTTGCACATGGTATTTTTCCCAAATCATGATTTACACTAAATAACACATCAGTAAAATCACATCCATTAAAAGCAGATCTTTCAATTATCTCCTTATACCAACCACCAATTATTGTTTCCTTATCAAACACAGCTGCATGGCCAGTAATAGTACCTTCTTTTCCTTCTTCGCTTAACGATCTAAAATCAGGATTAAAGTACGACCTTTTTTCAGGCTGTTTATTTTTATCGTTTCCCATTATTTACCCCTTCCTTTTTATTCTTTATTAGCATTTATTTGTGGTGCACTTGCTTTAGCCATTTGATAATCATTTACTAGGTTAGTATCAACATAATTTAATGACTGAGTTCTTTTTGCTCCTTCATCACCACCAATTGGTGGATATCCAATTAATGTTAATTTCTGATCATTAGTTAATAAGCCTTGTTCACCACCTATTTTTAATAGATCTAGTCTTGTTTTATATGATATAAACATTGCATCTTTTGAAATCATATTAATTCGATTGCCAAATGCTATTTCTCTATCATTAAATAGACACTTAGTAAAAGCTTGTGCATAAGTAATCATTCTTGGTTCAATAACTGATTCATAAAATGCTTGTCCTTCTTCATCTGTATAATTACCTTCAATAATTTTCGAACTGGTTCTATACCATCTCAATATTCTACGATCAATAAAATCTAAAGTATCTTTATCGACAAATTTAGGATCTAGACTTAAGTTTTCAAAACTAGCTTTTAAATCCATAGCTAAAATGGATGAATCATTATTTGCTAATGCTTTTTCTAATTTAGCTCTTTCGGCTTCAACTGCTTCATCATTTAATGTTGTATTAGCTTTTAATATACCTCTTAAAGCTAGTGAAGTTTTAACCGCTTTTCCTAATCCCTGAATAACAATATCGTCAGTTTCTAACATCTTTAATAAACTATCATTCACTGGTTGACCATTGATACCGCCACCCATTATGCTATTAGATGAGAATTTCTTCCTAAGATGTATAACCTCAGAATATGGAAGTGTTACTTCAAATCCTTTTGCAAATCTAAATCTAATAAACATACGACCTGCAGAATCCTCTTCAAAATCAACTTGAGTTGGATTTAGTGGATATGCTGCAGTATAGTTTTTTCTTAGAATTCCACCAGTATCCTCATAGATATCATATTTTAAATAAACAAATGAATTGTAATTCATTTCCAGTTGCCACATAGTTTGTTCCAAAAAATCTCTTGTAGTCATATATGGATTAGGTGATACAGTAAATAGTTTTTGAATACTGCTATTTACTATTTCTTGTTTTCCATCTGTTGATAACCGGATATGTTGTAGCTGCATTTTAGAAAATTCAGTAGCTATTGTATCTATTGCGCATTGAACAATATCAGAAGCATATATATCATTACCAAACTGTACGAACACAGGCTCGTTATTCAACATACTAGCTAATGTTCTTTGTCCTTTTTTAGCTCCGATACTTTTAAATATATCAATTAATCCCATTACTTCTCCTTTCATAATTTTTATTTGTTAATCAAAGTAATGTACTCTGATCTATTTCTTATATAAACCGCTGTTGCAATTATATGAGCTACCGTTCCGTCTATCTTTTTGCCTATTTTATTTTGTGGTTTTACAACCATAATTCGAGCTAGACTATCAACTTTAACAGCTGCATTTTCATAACACCATTTATCAATAGGATTTTTATTATAATTGATTAAGTGACTTTTCATATCTTCTTCGACAAGCTTTGCTGGTTCGCTCATGTGAGTGAAGTTTTGGGCTATTCTTTCCATATCAAAACCGATTCCCTCCATCTCTTCTACCCAATATTTAGCCAGTGCATTATCGTATCCAATTTTATATGCCTTAATCCCATATTCTTTATGTAATTTAACAAACCATTTAGTTATTAGACTGAAATCATTTTCGTTACCTGGACTAATAGTTAATAATCCGGCTTTTGCCCAATCTTTATATTTATCACGATCCTCTTTTTCACCGACTTCCAATTTGGATTCAGGAATAAAGTATTGTTGTAGTATTATTTTCTCTCTGCTTCCTGGTCTCATTATCATTAACTTAGCTGATGCAAGGTCAGTTGTTTCTGCCAGGTCGACACCACCTATTCCAAAACAACCTCTTAGATCATTAATATCATAGGTCAGATTACTTTCTATATCTTCAGCTCTTAGCCATGCTGCTACATTAGTTTGTTTAATATTAAAATCTTTAGCCATTGTATAAATTCTATCTGAAGAACTTATCATAGCCTTTTTTATTTGCTCATCCAGATATCTTTCCTTTTTTATTGTATGAAGACTTGGATTGCTCTTAAAATGAGTTCTTTTATCCTGCCATATTTCCTGTTCACTGTCTTGTGTATAAAACCATACCAATAGTGAATCATCTTCAATTTCACGTGCTAGAAGTTTTCTTGCATATGCTGTTTGATCATCGAGGTAACCATCAACAATAAAACCTTCTGTTGTAATTTCAAAAATACCACATTCATCTTTTGTAGATGTTGATTGCTCTATTGGCTTTGATATAGTATTTTTTATCATCTCATGTATTTCATCTATGAATGCATAATCAATATTTCGACCTTCCTTATTTTTTGTTTTCTCGGACATTTTCTTTACTGTTGATTTTTTTTTGGTATTATATATTCCTCGAAGATTTTTATGCGTTCTCTTATCTTTTGGATCGAAACGCTCCCTCATATTATTAATTTCTTCAAAAATAATATCTGCTTGATTATAGTCGTTCGAGGAGCAAACAATGTCTATACCTCCACTACCTACCATCAATTCGGTTAATGCAAGCGCTGCACATAATGTTGATTTTCCATTTTTTCTAGCAATTAGTAAAATCGCTCTTTTAAATCTTCTGAACCCAGTGCCAATATCCTTGAAACTATAAAAAGCCTCGATGAATGCTTTTTCCCATAAAGTTAATTTGAACCGCAATCCATAAAAAGGGCTTTTTGTATGTTTGCAAAATCTTTCTATAAAAGTTATTCGCTTTTTTGAATCTTTAATATCATAATTAAATCTTTCAAGATCTTCGATTAGATTGTCCATTGATAACATTAGTTCATCACCGACAACAAAAACCTCTTCATTCATAATTTTTTGAATAAGTTGAGGGTCATTTTCTTTTAAAGCTTTATTACCAGCTCTAGCTTTATGATAATATTCCAGAAGCCAGGAATGATTTCCATTGATTTTATAGTTTTGGTGATCAATTATTAAATTCATCTTCGAATTCATCAAACCCATCATCTTCCTCTAAAGCATCCTTACTTAATATTCCGTTCAATGTTTTTATTGTAACGGCATAAGTATTTGCATTTTTAAGATATTGTTTGCCTGCTTCTGTTACTTTTTGCAATGTTGGATCTTCTGGGTGTATTTTAACTGTTCCTGTGCCTGCCATTGCTTTTTCTAGAGCTTTATTATCAACATATAAAAAGGCTGCTTGTTCAATTAAACCTGCAGCCAAATTTCTTTTCTTTTCATTTACTTCACTAAACAGTTCAGTTAATCTTTCTTTTTCCTGTTTTATTTGTTCTAATCTATTCTGTTCTTTTTGAACTTGTTCTATTTTTTTCATTTTTTCTCAATTCTCCCTAGGGATTTTCAAATTTTGCCCCGTGTAAAAAAGTCCTGTAAAGGGTTCGGTACTGTGCTCGGCGACCATTTTTTCAAGATGGGGGCTACCTTTCCGCTGTTAATCCTGTTAGTAATTCCCATCTTTTTACAATAACATCACAATACTTTGGATCTAACTCCATACAATAGCCTATTCGATCTCCCTGTTCACAAGCAATAATAGTTGTTCCACTACCAGCAAATACATCCAGTACCTTACTGTTCTTTAAAGTATTATTATTTATTTGATAAGCAAATAACTTAACAGGCTTCATCGTTGGATGCTCTGCATTGACTGTTGGTTTATCAAAGTCCAAGACCGTTGTTTGTTTCCTATCACCAGTCCAATGATGTGCTGCGCCTTCTTTCCAACCATATAGACATGGTTCATGCTTCCAGTGATAGTCTTGTCTACCTAATATCAAGGAACTCTTATTCCATATCAGACACTGTCTCACAAGCCAACCTACATCTCTACATGCACCCCTAAAGTTATATCCTTCAGAATCAGCATGCCATATGTAAAATGCCGCTCCTTCTTTCATTACCTCATCAGCACATTTAAATGCATCAAATAAAAAGAGCCTGAATTTATCATCAGACATCTTATCATTTATGATCTTTAATTCATCCTTTGTCTTGCCCTGGTAATCAACATTATAAGGTGGATCGGTAAGTAATATGTCTGCTCGTTCACCATTCATAAGTTTTCTTATGTCTTCTATTTCTGTGCTATCACCACACATTAATCTATGCTTACCTAAGGTTATAATATCGCCTCGTTTAGTGATAGGCTCGATTATACTATCAAGAGCTTCATCTAAATTAAAATCATCTTCGATTATTTCTTCTTCAGGAAAATCAAACCCAAAGAACTCCATGTCTACTTGAATGTCCTTTAATCCGTTAAGCTCAATCTCTAACATATCAAAATCCCATGTGGCTCTTTCTGCTACCTTATTATCAACTAACCTATAAGCTTTTATTTGTTGTTCATCTAGATCATCAGCTAGGATACACGGTACTTTGTTTAGCCCCATTTTTAAAGCTGCTTTCAGTCTAGTATGTCCAGCTATTATTACATTGTTTTTATCTATAACAATTGGTACCTTGAAACCAAATTGCTGAATTGACTTTACAACCCCATCTACAGCACTATCATTTAATCTCGGATTATTCTCATATGGAATTAATAGTTCTGTTTTTATTTCATTGATTTGCATTTATGTTGCCCTTTCAAACCATTTGTTAATATATTTTTCCCATTCTTTTTCATTGCCATTTCTACTACTTGATTTAAGCCTTCTTAAACATTCTTCTTTATCAACATCCATGAATATAATTTCAGCTCCAGTTGCATTAGCAATCATCTCACGTTTATATCTATCTGGATAACCACCAATTATATAAGCGTTTCTCCAGCCTCCATACCTTGTCTTAATATTATCAATCATTACATCTTGAATTCTAAATACATTCATCTTTAAACTATTCGGTTTGTCATATAAATTACAACCCGTTATAGATTGGTAAATAAGGTCTATATCAACAATGATATCTCCTCTTTTCATCCGATCTAATGCATAAGACGTTTTACCGCTCAATGGTGGCCCATAAATTAAATATACTTTCTTTTGATATGCAAATCTGTCTTCAATAATGTTATGACAGCCTGAGTGTACCATCGCTATATTTTTAGGATTTAAAGTAATAAGAGCATCATATACATTTGCTTCTGTAATTTCTTCAATATGGTGAAGATGAATATCTCCACTTTTATTTATCGGTTTACCACAGTGATCACAAATATAATCACCCTCTTTTAAGAGCCTATCTGCTATATAAGCTGCTCTAAAATCTAACCAAGGTTTTGTCTTATAGAAGAATGCTAGACTTGCCCTAGCCATTAAATCACCAATCCTTTAATTTTCTTAACTCGTTTTCTAGTTCTATTCTTTCTTTTTCAAGATCTATTCGAGCTGGATCATTAGACCACTTAGATTTCCCATTTTCATCTTTGTCTATATTTTTAAGTAAAATAGCTAATGCTGCTGTATCAGGAACACAATATTTCTTAGTTATTTCTTTGTATGTTGTTCTTTCACCTTCAGCTGAAACTTTGATATATGTTTTTTCTTCTTCATAATGAAATCCCATTGCCTTTTCGACTAATTTATTCTTTAAATTCCTAGCTAATTTCTTTCTGCTTTTTTTTAGGGGTTCAAGAAGTTCAGGATATTTTTTTTTATACGTATTAAACGACGTTTTTCCAACACCTAAATTTTCACATATTTCAACTTCTGAAAGACCTTCTTCTTTCCAATATTTTATTTCTTCTAAATATGGTTTAACTAATGTTTCATATCTTGATTTCATTTCGCTGCTTCCTATATCAACTAAAAAACACCCGACAACCTCGGATGTTTCTTAGTCTTCAATCAATAAATAATATTTTTAGGAGGTACATGTATTTGTCAACATTACCTACTTACACTATATCAATGTCAATATAGGACATTCAAGGACATTTGGGGACATCTTTTCCAAATATTCTAAACTTCGTTTATTAATTCGTTTTACTTGTTTACAACTATAATTCAATACTACAGCAACTTCTTCCCAACTCTTATTATTTAAATAATATTCTGTCATAATTGCTCTTTTGGTGGTATCAGGTAATTTACTAATCATTACTTTAGCTTCATCAATTAAATCATAAAGTCTAATTGAATACTTCTCAATTTTCCTTTCAAGATCTATTCTTTTATCAATAATCTTCGATTTATCTGAAACTGTATCATTTCTAGGTTCATCAGATAATACAGATGTACAACTAAGTTCCTTAGCTCTCAATCTTTCAATTAAGTCAATATTTGATGATATTTCTTTATCTATATTTCTGATCTGTTCAAAAAATTCTCTGATATCCAATTTGTTACCCCCTAATTTTTATTGTCCCTCTAGTTGATTTTTGAATAATATCTACTGTCCCTCTAAATATATTTTTAAATTCATCATCACTTAAAATACTGTATGACTTATTAATATCTATACAATATTCCATTTCCACTCTACAACCCTTTGAGTCTTCCCAACCAGGGGCAAATATTACTCCATCACAAATATCAATGACATTTTTACAATGTTGTAATATTCTATTTTCACAGGCGATACCTTCCAGAACACTAAAGTTATGAATTGGGCTAATATATGTTTTTGTTGGATTTTTTGTTGCTAGGTTTTTAATTAATATTTCAGCTTTTATTTTGTTTAATCTTGGATTCTTTGTATATGGATGTGCTACGTAAACAAGCATAAATTTATAACTCCTTTCACTAGGTATTTTTATAATTACAGGTTAGTTATTACATGATTGCATTTGATAAACTTTAATCAGCTTCTCAATTACTCCATCTTGTTCATATTTATCACATGGAATTTCATATGTTTCATATGTTTTTTTGTTTGATATATTTTTGACTATTATTTCAATCCTATTTTCACCAGTATACATACTATAAATTTTTCTAAAACTATCAATACCTGATCCATTATATGGAATAGAAAAAAGCCCTTTCGAAGTTTCAATGTATCTTTTCCCATTATTCATTTCATATAAATGTATTGGATATTCCTTTAGTAGACTGAACTCTATATTCTTTATATCTCTTGGTTTAAATAACATGATTTTATCTCTCCTTTTTTTGCTTTAGTTTTTGTCCGCAATCACCACAGTATTGATAGCCTTTTCCTGTATTAGGATCATATATAGCATAACCACCACATTTAGGACAGTAGTAAAAGTTTATATGTTTATCTTTTAAAGGTTTCATAGGCTTTTCTCTTTGTTCATAGATGTCCTGATACATCAATGCTTTAATAGCTAACTGAATTGCATTTAAATAATCAAATGAATCATTTTCTATTGATATATTTTTCATGCTTTCCATTGCTTCACTATAATCCTTTAAACCTTTGTTAGTTTTTAAGATTTCAATAGCTTCTTGATTTGTCATTCTAAACATCTCCACAGTTACAGTCTTTTTAATAGTTAATACTTTTTTACTCATAACTTTTAAAAGTTCTTTGCAATTTTCATAAGGAATTTCATACCAACAACTTTATATAAACCATCAAGATCAATACTTTTAGTTCCATTATACTGACTTAAAAGCATGATAACGTTATGCCTTCTCCATCTTTGTAACTCTTTAGATCTTTTTTTATTGATTCTATTTCTAGGTCTTATATCTTGTGGTGATAATCCCCCTGTTTTATGTTTTGGTTTCATCAACAGGCCTCCAATACAATTTCTGTCCACATTCATGACAGCATTTATTTTCAATATAAACTGCACTGCTTAGATTATTGTTACATCTTGGACAATAATATGAACTTCCTTTTCGTTTAACTTCTTGAGGATCTCGATATTTCAGAGCTTCTATACCCATTTCAAATACTTTTATATCTCTATCTAAAATATCTGCTTTAAAAAATGTAGATACATCTTTTGTTGTTTGAATTGCACTTCTCAAACCTTCTATTGCTATTTTAGTTGTCATTGTTAACCTCCCACTTCAGAGCTTGACCACAAAATCTACATCTTTTAGGACTCTTGTTTTTTGTTGTAGTTCCTCTGCAATTCGGACAATCACCTAAAGAATCGCTATCATTTACATTATCTACTGCCCATATTAATACTTTCTTTGGTTCTTGTTTTTCTATGCATTCTATACCTCTTTCAAGTGCATTTTGCATATTACTAACTACAAGGCTTCCCTTGTCATAGCCTATGAAATTAGACATAGTTTTCAGCTGTTCTATCGCTTCTCTATTTGTCATTCTTATAGCCCACCCAGTCCAGAGCCTGCCCACATTTAAAGCACACATTATCCATTAACATACTACTTTTGCAATTAGGACATCTTATTATATCCTCTATTTCATCTCTTATTGGTTTCTTTGGCTCTTGCTTTTCTAGTGATTGGATTGCTATATCAAGTGCTTCTTGTTCATCTTCCACGAGCATAAGTTCCCCCGCAGATTTCATGACCTCTAATATTCCTATCGCTTT
>JBGSJN010000060.1:0-11101 GCA_041741995.1 Bacillota bacterium | reverse complement strand
TTAAAGAAAAGGTGGCCATTAGGTTCTTCTACATCACAATCTACATATACAGAACTTTTTGCAGCTGCTGCTAGATTAACTGATACTAATGTTTTACCTGTACCACCTTTTCCACTCAGGACGGCAATTTTCATTTTTATTGGCCTCCATGACCATGAAATCCAGCATGGAAATCATCTAAAGCTAATAATTCACTTTCCAAAAATGCTTTGATATTGTTGCTAATAGAAGCTGTTTTACTTTTATATATTTTTATTCCTGCACCTTTAATTACCTCTGCAGCATTTTGACCACACCTTGGTGTGATAAGAGCGTCCACTTTATTATCTACAATTATCTGTGCTGCTTTTATTCCTGCTCCACCCTGACTTGTTGAAGCAGTATTTTCCAAAAATGTACCTTCTTTTTTTTCTGTATCATAAATTAAATAGTATGGTGCTCGTCCAAAGGATGGACATACTTCCTCTTCCATATTTTTTTCGCTAGCCGGTATTGCAATTCTCATTATATTTCCTCCTTTTGCTGATTTTTACAGCGATTTCTTCTACAACATCTACATCCTGTATTTTGTTCATTAATATCATAAAGTTCATATTCTCCACCCTGTATTTTTAGGATGTAGCTATTAACTAATGACTGTGCTAATTTTAACCTTGCATCTGTATATATTTTTTGTACGGTAGCTCTTGCTACGTTCATCCGTTCTGCACATTCTTCTTGGGTCAAGTTTTCAAGATCAATCAGCCTTATAGTCTCATATTCATCTACAGTCATGATTATCTCTTCTTCTTGAACTGGTCCACTTAAGGGTCCAAATATATTGCTTTCTGGAAGACAGCATACTTTTCTCCACTTTCTAGGTCTTGGCATACTCCTTCACCTCTTTTCTTTTAAAATTATTATTGTTTTCAACATATGCTATTTACTCTTTTAATTATACTTTGTTTATGGCATATGTCAATAACCAGGAGTTAATTATATCTTTAAATTCATAGAGAAATCAGTTTATCCTCAGTCGTTTATCACATTTTTATTATATATTTAAATCATAAAAGAAAAGGAGTATTTATTATGAATAAAAATAAAATAAAAATAAAATATAGTTTGATTGTTTTGCTGCTTATATCAATTCTTACCTTTACAGTTATGGGCTGTAGCAATAAAACAAATTATGAGGCAAATGAGGCAAATGAGGTCAACGAGGTAAATCAAATTATTGCTGATAACCTCATTTCTGAAGATTTTGAATTAACATTAGAAGGTTATGGAGCCAAAGGTGCCTTAATGGATGAAGATATGAGTATAGGCGATATGTTGATGTACGCAGCCCAGGATGAATACTTGGCTAAAGCAGAATATGCAGCAATAATCGATGAATATGATGTCACTAGACCATATTCTAATATTATGAAGGCAGAGGAGACCCATTTAGATTATCTTAAAGAAGTATATGTAACCTATAATATAGAATTTCCAAATGATGAATCCTCAGCACAGTTGGTTATTCCAACCTCTTTACTTGAAGCAGCCAAAGTAGGTGTTCAGGCAGAGATTGACAACATAGCAATGTATGAGCTCTTTTTATCTTATGACTTACCTACAGACATTGAGGACGTCTTCAATGCTCTTATGAAAGGTTCATTAAATCATCTTTCCGCTTTCGAAAATCAAGTTGAAAAATTATCTTAGATTAAGAGAACATAACTAAACAAAAACTCACAAGCTATATAGTAAATAATACTATATAGCTTGTGAGTTTTTATTTTGCTTTTTAAATTACTTATTACTTTCCAATTAAGCCTTCAAGTCTAGGAAATAATATGTTGTTTTCTAAATGAATATGTTGAAAAATATCACTTTCCATCTCTTTAAGTTTCATATAGGTAAGTTCATAGGATCTACAACCATCATCAGGCACCTGATAATCTTTAGTTACTTCCCTTAATTCCTTCAAAACATTACCAGCAGCGGTGTGTTCTACCTCTAATTCAGCTATTACTTTAACAGCTTTTTCTAAATCTCCTGATTTATTGCTTTCTAAATATTTAAAGATAGCTGGATATTGAATAGTTTCTTCTTTAACTAAATGTTCTTCCAATTCCAGCTTAACCATATGAAATAGTTTATGAACTTGGATTAATTCAGGGTGGTGTTCTCCATGAACTCGTAATATTTTTGTAACATATTCACTTATCTTAGGTAATTCTGACCATAGATATGCATGGTGAGTATCTAAAATATGGTCGACTAACTCACCTGTTGTAGCTTCTCTCCAATCCTTATCAGGAACATTTATATTAGCTTGTTGATAATCATACAACTCATTGATTTTTGCCATAATCATTTTCTCATCAAGGCCTTGTTCTTTCAAGGCATCTGCTAGAGGTCTATTCCCACCACAACAAAAATCTATTTTATTTTCTTTAAATACTTCTGCTGCCTTAGGAAACTCTACTACTATGTCTCCTATATTTTGATTACTATTGAATTTATTCATATTTAATTCTCCCATTTTATTTAATTGCTATGTATCTTGCAAACATACCAGGCGGCTCTTATATCAATATCAATTACCTTTACTTCAGCAAAATTATCACTTAACTCTTCCTTGACTGTTTTTATGAAGTTAAAATAATCTCCTCTTTCCAGCCATTCCACTATATCTGATATTAATGAACGTTTCTCATTATAGTCATGAATAATAACTAAGTTACTACTCAATCTAGACATTTCCTTGTACATTTTCTTTCTTTCATCTTTTTTTAAGCCATGGGCAACATAAGAAGCTATAGCAATATCAAAACTATTATCATCAAAGGGTAGCTTATCAAGAATACTACCCTCATAAAATTTAATATCAGAACCAATTGTTTTCTTAACAGCCACTTTCAACATTCGACTTGCAGAATCCACTCCAGTAACCTCTATATCCTTATCATATAACGCTGAACATAATGCTCCTGTCCCACAACCAAAATCTATAATGGTATCATACTCTTTTAAATTAATTTCACTTTCAATATTATTTAATATTTTATTATAATGATTCTTTTGGTAATTAAAAAATAAGCCATATATAGGAGCTATCCTATCAAAAAGCGAACTCATGATTATAGGAGTTTCTTGTAAATGCGAAAGTCTGACTCACTTGTAACCAAATCTTTCAACAAGGGAAAAATTCTAACAAAATGTTCAGTTTTCTCATGTGCAGTTAAGGCTTCTATACTCTCCCATTCTTCAATCATCGTTAATGTTCTTGTGTCATTAATGTCCTGGTAAAGCTCATATTTGATGCAACCAGGTTCTAATACAGTTTTCCCTATTAGTTCCTTATATAATTCCGCAATCTCTTCTAACTTACCTTCTTGAATGTAATTTTTTGCTACTACTTTAATCATTTTACACATTCCTTTCTTATTTCCATTTTGATTATATCATCAACATACTATCTATGATGTATCTCTGGATACATACTTTATCTCACCTGAAATTATTATATTATTTTAATTTTTTATTTAGATATATACCTTTATAAATGATTGATAAAATTCCCCCTACATTAACTATAACAAAAATAGCTACTATCCAATTTCTGATATTTAACCAAAAACCTGGAAAATCAAAACCACCTTGGATTTGTTTCAATATTTCTGCTGGAAAGTCTTTATTCCAAAGACTATTATCTGTTAGTATAATCAAGGTTAGAATAGTAGTTATTGTAATAATCAATATACTGAACAATGAGTTTTTTAAATTCCATTTCCTATAATAAAGGCTGATTATCTCCTTTAAAATGCTTAAAAAGAATATTGCTATAAACCATGATCTATATCCTTTAAGGACCACTAAATCAAATATAGGTATTCGTATCATTTCACCAGCTTTTTCGAAATATACAGCAAATGCTTGTGGTGCTGAATAAAGAATACCTATGAAGACACTAAAGAATATTGTAGTAAAGATTATTGCTGCAATAGGTTCAGAAACTGGTATCTGAGTTTTTTTATTTGGCAATATTGGAAGTTTTGATAAATCCCAGTTTCCCTTTTCTTGTAATTCATCTTTAACTTTATTATCATTTCTTTCAATTATGATGAAGACAATAGTAGTCCAGGCAAAAGCTTGCATGGCTCCTGAAAATATTGATGTTAAATATTCTAAGCCTATATTTGCAATATCAATATTGGCTGTAAAAAAACTCTTTATAAACAAGGCAATTGATATTCCTCCAACTACAGCTGCTATAACTATTTTTAAAACCATTAAATAAAATTCATAATAGACAGGTCCGATTAAAAATCTCTTTGAACCTCTATAATTATCAGCCACTATTTCAGGGTCTCCTAATTCCAACAGTACTTTTTCCACCTTTTCTTCATAATTATCATTACTTTTATTTTGTTCAATCATATCCTCAATATTTGCTTTAAGTTCTTTTTCGATTTCAAATTTTTGTTTTTTAGGAAAACTTTTAGTTACAGCATATATATATCTATCAATTAGTTCCATGATATTCACTCCTTATCCTTTATTATATTTTCCATACTAACTACCATCTTAAACCATTCGGTACACAAGTTCTTATATATTTGTTTTCCAGCTATACTTAGGCTGTAATACTTTCTTGGTTTTGATGAATCAGTATCCCAATTGCTTTCTAGTATATCTTGCTTTTCTAGCCTTCTTAAAAGAGGGTAAAGAGTTCCAGGTTCTATGGATATTCCTTTCTCTTCTAGTAAGACTACTAGTGAATAGCCATATTGTGGTTCCAAAAGCTGGCTTAGAACACTTAATATTATGTTACCTCTTCTTAATTCTTGTAAAAGATTATTATAGACTATTTGGATATTTTCTTCATTCACAGAATCACCTCCTAAAAAGATTATACTGTATGGCGTACTGTATTGTCAATAATCAAATAATAAAAAACACCATCCTTAATTGGATGGTGATTTGAGTGAAAATTCAATTTTAGTTAACAATTCATTATCAGGAACATTCTGCGGAGAATTGAAGTAGTATTCATATACCAGGCTACTTGGTTCTAAGCCTTTTAATAGAATCCATTTCAACATTTCATCATAAATGTAAGTCATATAAGCATAAGCTCCTTTATAGTAACCTACAACTCTTTTACCACCTGGTATTTTAGTACATATAATATCTCCTTCACTAGTAATTTCTTCACTAACAGGAAAGCCTATTTCTACTTCCAGGTTATTCTCATCCATGCTGTAGTAAGCAATAAAGGCAGGGCCAATTGATAAACCTTCCTTTTTTGAAATGTATTCAACTATAGTATTAAACACTTCTTCTACTACGGTTGGCAAATTATTGGCTGAAGTCACTTTACGTATCACTACTGCATCTTGGGGTTCTGTTTCAATTACTTGGAATAAATAACTCATCTTACTCCTCCTATATTATTTTATTCTAGGCAAATTTCTTTTGCCGCTTATTGATTCAACTAAAATACAATAGACAGACATTGTATTTAAAAATTTCTTCTCATATATGGGAATACCTTGAAATCCATAACGCATCATTATCAAATCCATTGCATTGCTTATTTCTTGCTCATTTTTTACTAATGAAATAGTTCCTTCTATCATTACACTTTCATGAAAAGCAGACCACTGGCAGGCAGCATCTCCTTTTTCTAACTCAAAGTAACTAGTCATTTCTACTGCACACTTATTGTTATTATTAATCAAGTCGATTTTCTTCCCAACTCTAGCAGAGTGAAAATATATTTTTATAGTATCCTCCTCATATTGGAACCCGAAATTAAGGGGAACAACATATGGTAAATTGTTCTTGCACAATCCAAGATGCATTATATCAGAATTTTCAATCACCTGTATTATTTCATTAATATCACTGATTTCTTTATCTCTTCTTCTCATTATTTATCCTCTACTAAAATTTCACATCTAATCCTTACTAAATATTACCATATCTGACTATAAAATGTTATTATCTTCAAAATTAGTTGATTATTTAAGCATAAAAAATATATACTGTAAGCGTAGGGATAAATATAGAAAGGAAGTATATTATTTATGAATAGTCTTAATGAAATCTTTCTTGATGAAAAAGCCTCCTTATTTCTAAGCGCTTTTGAAACAACAACTCAACCCATGGCAATATGTGATCAAATGACTAATGAATTTTTATTTGTTAATCAAGCTTTTCTAGACTTTTTTAGTTATGAAATTAATGAAGTTGTAGGTAAAACTTATGCTGATCTTAATATCTTTAAAAGAAAGACAGATGTAGATAGAATAAATGAAGAATTAAAAGATAAAGGTTATATTCATGATTATCCTATCATACTACAGACTCATCAATTTGAAGTAAAGTATGGCATGCTATCAGTAAATATTTTTCAAGTAAATGGCAGACAGCTAAGGTATACTATCCTTGAAGATAAAACAGATCTCTATTTAACCCAATCTGAAATCAATAGAATTGAACAAATAAATAAAGAAGATAACGAGCGCTATCATGCACTTATTGAAAGTACAAGAGATTTAATTTGGATTGTTGATCCTGTAAACTATGGTCTTTTAATGTATAATGGACCATTTATCAAATATATAAAAAGCAAGAATATAACACCAGAGCTAGGTATGACTCCAAAGGAATTGCTAAAACCTAAAAATGTTCCTTTTTGGATTGCTTTATTTGAAAGAGCTATTAATGAAGGACGTATCTCACTTGATTATCTATCAGAAGGTGGTTTAAATCTCTATTTAACAATAAGTCCATTAAGAGTTGCCGGCCAATTAATAGGTATATCAATATTTGCCGAGGATGTTACAGAACAAACAAAATACAAGAATGATTTAGAGGCAAGTAACCAGAAATTAAAGAATATGTTCAACCAGTCAATCAAGGCAATTTCAAAATTGTGTGAGTTAAAAGATCCTTATACTGCCGGTCGTCAAAAAAGAGTTCAGGAATTATCTATTGCCATAGCAAAAGAAATGGGATTAGGTCCAGAAGATATTGATAATCTAGCATTAGGTTCTTTAGTACATGACATTGGTAAGATTTTTATTTCAGATGATATATTGGCTACTACTGCTGTTTTATCTGCAGCGCAAAAGCAAATATTAAAAGACCATCCGCGTAAAGCCTATGAATTTATTAGTGAAATTGATTTACCTGAGATAATACCTACAATGATATTACAACATCATGAAAGACTTGATGGCAGTGGTTATCCAAAAGGATTAAAAGGTGATGAGATTACATTAGAAGCAAGAATCATAGCAGTTGCAGACTTAGTTGAAGCCATGAATTTCAATAGGTCCTATAGGCCTGCACCTGGTATAGCTGCAGCACTAGAAGAAATTCAAAAATTCAAAGGGATTAAATATGATAAAGAAGTTGTTGAAGCTTGTTTAAATCTCTTTAACAACAAGAACTTTAAATTCTCCTTTTAAAAAAAAGCAGGTATGAATATTCATACCTGCTTTTAATTTTACCAATATCTTGGTCTTGTTAGATAAAAGGGGATTTTTGTATTTTTGTTTCCTATGACAGAGTTGATTTGCATCTGTGTAAGAAAATAACTATTGCTTAAATCAGTATTCTTTATTTGTGCATCTCTCATATCAGCTCCTAAAAAGTTAGTACCTATTAAGCTACAACCTTCTAAATTAGCTCCTATTAATAATGCCATGCTAAAATCTTTACCATCAAGATTTGCCTTATTATAATCCTTGCCTATACAATCTTTCCTGTTTAGGTCAATATCAAACTTAAAGGATCTTCTAATAGCAATATTTGCTCTAGTTCTATATTCATCTACATCATATTTTAAAATATCAAAATAATGTAATGATGTAATTTCTTTATTTTCCTTTATAAATTCATCTATTAAATCTATATTTTCCTTATCATCACTAATTGAGGCTCCTTGAATCAAATAGAATAATATTTGATGAAGTTGCAGAACTTTTATAAATACTTGGAAAATCTTTTCTGATAATTCAGGGTATTTTCCCCAATCATATTCATTAAAGATTTTTTTGCTAACCTTTTGTCCTGCTCCAAAACAATCGTAGTTCAAACAACCTTTCATATTCATATCATATAATTTTGAATGAATTTTACATTTATATTCTGATATTAAATATTCACAAGATTCTCCTGCTAACTTGTTACTTGGAAATCCATCTATTTTCCTGAAGCATAATGCAACACAGCATAAACCTGTACAGTTATCACAATCAATTTTCAGTTCTTCCAATAATTTCTTATAATTATCTAGCATTTTTAACGATCCAATTTCACAATGTTTTCATATTTATTTGAGACTCCACTGATTAAATCTTTGATAATTAATGAACCTGCCATCGAATAGCACATACCATTACCTTCATAACCTAAAAGATAAAAAACATTACTTCTTTCTGGATCTTTTCCGATAAAAGGTAATCCATCCTTAGTACCATAAAATAAGGCATTCCAATAATAATCAATTTTAATATCCAAATCCGGAAATATCTTCTTAATCTTATCTGCTATTGCTGTAGCTTTTGCTAAAATTCTTAATTGATTTTTTTCTAGAATATTTCTTTCCTCGTCTAATCCCCCGGCCATAATTCTCTTATCCTTTGTTGTTCGTAAATATAGGTATGGTTCAACTGTTTCCCAAATCATAGCCTCATCAGTCCATAAATTTTCTAAAGGCTTCGTACACATTACATAGGTTCTGTTAAAGACAGTTTTCTTTTTCATAGCTGGATAAATTTTCGAATACCCAGTGGCTAAAATGATTTTATCAAACTTAACATAATTACCATCTTTTGTCTTAACACTATTTTCCTTAATACTATCCAGATCTATATTTGTATTTTCATAATATTTCACACCTTGTTCTAGATTTCTTTTTAACAAGGCTTGGATAAACTTATATGGGTTAACATCAGCATCATGCCATGTTCTCAGAGCTGCTGTCTTTTTTATGCCATATTTATCATAAAGTTGATTTTTATCCAGATATTCAACCGGAAAGTCATACTTCTGTAAATATTCAAATTCTACCTTCAATCGTTTCTCATCTTTTTTTGAGGAAGCATAGTAGATACTGTCCTTCAATCTGTATTCTGTATCCTCATTAAGGTTTTTATTGATAACTGTAAGTTGATCAACTGCATCAAGACACATTTGGTAGAAAAGCTGCCCTTTTTCTTCACCTATTTCATCGATGAATTCAGATAACATCTTATCACTTCGATATTGAATCAATCCTGTACTAGCTATGCTACTACCTCTTCCAACTTTATTCTTATCAACTACAGTAACGTCCATTCCTGATTTCGATAGAACATTAGCACATAAATTGCCACTGAATCCACCACCGACTATTAATACCTTTGTCATTAGATCGGTATTTATTTTTTCAAACTCAAATGAATCATTGATAGTCTTATCCCAATATAGGTTGCCTTTATATAGATTTTTTACCATGTCTCTAGAAATGGATCGTCATTACCTTTTCTCCATTCACACTTGTCTTTCATTTTCTCTTCCCACCCTTCACAAACAGGACAAGCCCCTTTGTCTAGTTCATCAATCAACCACACCATTTCATCTATATGCAATGGATAGAAACTGCCTAATAGTACGTCATTTTGATAGACAGTAAATCTTGATAAGTTGTTGATATATGGTTCCTCCTTGATTATGATATTACAATCATGTTTCCATTCTCTCATAATATTCCCTCCTTATACTCCCTTTTTATCGTTCATATACGGCTTAAGCAATTTGTATATTTCACCAGCTTTGGTTGTTCCCAACTCTTTAACCAGAGCATTATTAACTCCTTGCTTAGTCTTATATTTTTGTAGAAAACCAGTTACCATTTTTAAATATTTAGGATCAACCACATTTACAAGTGATAGTTCCAAATCGTTGATTTCTTCTTCTATGTTCTTACCAGTTAGGCTGACTACACAGTCAACTTTCATCTTTCTTTTTTCCCAGAATTTACTTAGGCACTCAAACCCCTTGTCCTTAGAAACTATATAAAATTTACCATCAGGCTTTTCCCCTATAAGAAAACCTAAAAAGGAAGCCAGTTGGAAATCTAATGCATTTTTAGAACCAACTCCTATTTTCATATAGATAATTTGTGCTTTGCTTTCTGATAGTCTCTTGTGTAAACCAAAAGTTAATCTATCAGCATTTTCACTATAGAATATATAAATTATATCTGTTTCATGTAGTTTAGTAAGTCCGTCAAGTCCTGGCACTCCAACATTTTCATAATCAATTAAAAATATAGACATGAGCCAACCCCTTTCATTTATTCTTATTTTTTCCTTTTGCGAAATCTCTGGCATTTTTAATACCACCAAATTGTGAAAACATTTGGTCTATTTTCTCTTTTTCGATTTGTTTTGAATTCAGACCTTCATATTTCGCTTCTTTTTTAAGTTTTTTATAGCTGATTAGGCGCTCATCATCAAGTTCACCATCTTCGATTGCTTTTTTGACTCTACACCCTGGTTCGTTTTCGTGATGGCAATCTTTAAACTTACATTGACTGGCAAATTGTTCAATATCCACAAATGCCTTACTTAGGTTAACACTTTCTAAGCCCAATTCTCTCATTCCTGGTGTATCAATAACAGCCCCCCCAGTTGGAATAAGTTTTAGTTCTCGACTGGTTGTCGCATGTCTTCCTTTGTCATCTTTTCTGATTTCTTTAGTTTCTTGAATCTCTTCTCCTAGTAATCTATTTATTAATGTGGATTTTCCCACCCCAGATGATCCTATAAAAGCTACTGTTTGTCCTGGGACTATATACTGTAGGATGTCTTGATAACCATCATTACTTAACCCTGAGGTTATAATAATATCTATACCCACTGCTACTTTTTCTAACTCAGTTAGCATTTCTGCTAAATTGTCACATAAATCTACCTTGGTAAGTACAATGACAGGCATCGCTCCACTATCAAAGGATATTGCCATGTATCTTTCTAATCTTCTAATATTAAAATCATTATTCAAGGACATACAAATAAAAATAGTATCAATATTTGCTGCTACTATTTGGATCTCATGAGAAGTTCCAGCA
>JBGSJN010000059.1:0-1986 GCA_041741995.1 Bacillota bacterium | reverse complement strand
CGGGTCTATTTTTACTATTGACTTTGACTTGTTGAAAATTAGCATTATCACTTTTATTACTATATAACCAATTACTGCTATAACTATAAATTTAATTATTTGATTTGCATTTTCAGTTATTAATTCTCTTATTGTATTCATGTTACCTCTTTCTTCTAATTATATATGTATTAGTATTATATCAGCTATATTAGAAGAGAACCACGAAATCCTCTTACTCCATAATATGATGAAGCTCCATTATGATAAAGGAATACTCTACCATATCGATAATCACAAAATACTGCTCCACCTAGTCTTCTAACATCAGGAGGTGTCTTCACCCAACTAGAAGTCTTTTTATCAAACTCCCCCAAACTTTGCAAATATCTATATTGCTCTTCATCTAAAATTTCAATTTCCATTTCTTCTGCCAAACCGACAGCACTACCAACAGGCTTGTTTTCCTTTCTTGATTCTAATGCTTCATTGTCATAACAAAGATTTCTTCTCCCAACAGGACTTTCAAGGGAGCAATCAAAAAAAATGAATTCACCAGTATCCTCATCATATCCAACAACATCAGGTTCTCCACCTGTTCTTTCCATCTCACTAAGTGACCATAGTTTGTCATGATTTGATTTAAGTTTAGCTTCTATTGATTTCCAATCTAGTTTTTCATGTCTTGACATATTATTCTCAAATCGAGTTTTTAATAATTCGATTAATATTCTTATTTGTTCAGTTGTTAGTTCTCTTGTGTTATTTTTCATTTTTCATCCTCCGATTTCATTTTGTTTAATATAATTAATTCTTTATTTATATATTCTTTGGCTGTCTCCATTGCCGATATAATATTTTTCAATCTAGTATGGTAGCTTATATTTTCTAGAAATTTCTTTTGTGCTTTTTCACATTACTTGATGATAGAAATTATAGGATTTAATGCTTTTAGCAGTTCTTCCTTAGTATACTTTATACTTCCTTCTTTTTCTATCAGTAAGCTTATTGAGATATTCATAGCATTTATTCTGTTTTCTAGCAGTGTATATTGTGGTGTTCCTTTTAGAAATTTTGGTTGTATCCTTTGGCAGTTTTTAATTGTTGAGTTAAGGATTTTTATTGTTGTTTCTAATTCTTGTTTTGTGTATTGATCCATATTGGTTTCCTCAGTTAAGCGGCCTTTATCCATTTAATTACAATTTCTTTGAAAATCTCACTGTTATCTTCAATTTCCTTTAAACTTTTGAATGTTATGATTGCTCTATCGTTTTCTTTCCATGTTAGTAAGTTATATTTATCTTCTAATAGTTTCTCTTTGGGTTGTTCTTTTTTCTTGGCTCCTCGGTGAAATATTACTTGAATCTGATTTAAGGGATTTATCCTAAGAGTGATTCTATCTTCGCTTCCAATAAAATAGTTTGGACCATTCCATTTGATATTCTCAGATAGGTTACTATTTGAGTTTAGAATTAATTGACGTATATATTCTATTTCAGCTCTCATAGGGTGATTAATTTTATCAAGGAAATCTGTAACTTCATCATTTATCAATTTGCTTTTCATCTCATAATCCTCCTAATCTTGCTTCTCTCCCCAACGATATTTTTTATTCTTTAAGAAAAAATCTAGATTACAATTCATACAAAGTCCATTATGACAACAAATAAATCCACCACAATCAGGACATTTCCATTTGTCTTCTTGTTTTTCTAGAAACTTTTCAGCACCATTCTCTTTAATGAAATCAAGATTTTCTATCATACTCATATGATACTTAGTACGGTAACGTTTATCAAGAACTTTCAATCTTTTACAAGGATAGGAATCACACTCATAGCAAAATCTTACCAAACCTTTGGCAAGTAGTTGGCAAGAATCTGCCATATAGGTACAGTTTTTACCTCTTGGAATACAACCAGGACAATAGGTCCTATGGAATCCTTTTCTATTGAGGTCTTTTTCTCTAAACTGGTAGGCTATACAAAGACTACAGTTCATACCACA
>JBGSJN010000058.1:0-10998 GCA_041741995.1 Bacillota bacterium | reverse complement strand
GTTGAAAGAGATTTGTTTGAGTATATAGAATTATTCTATAATAGAAAACGTCTGCATAGCTCATTAGGATATTTGAGTCCGGTTGATTATCGTATTAGACAAAGGGAACAATTATTGGCTTCCTGACTAAGTTTCAGTAAGCATACAAATTTAATTTTTGAGTGGACAATTTTCGATGCACCACAGTTAAACCTGACACCTTTTTTGACACCCTGACTTGAAGAATATAGCCATATATGGGTTAATATAGCAAAGTCAAGAATGTCCTAACAGTGGGGAAAGCCCACGGTTAGGACATCATCTATATAACTCAAAATCGTACGGGAAATCGTGGGGGTTCAAGTCCCCCCTTCGGCACCAGTAGGGCATCTCAGAGTTTCTGAGGTGCTATTTTTTTGTGCAAATGTACCCTAAATGACACCCATAGTTTGAACTGCTCCCTGTAAAGTGGACAGTGGAAATCTTATATTATGCTGCCAAAGCCTGGTTTCTAACTTGAAGTGGAGCCAGGCCTTTGTATTTAGCTTGATATCTTTTGTTGTTATAGAAATATATGTAATCTTCAACAGCTTTCTCCAATTCCCAATAAGTTTCGAACTTGTTGAGGTAGTACTTTTCACATTTCAATATACCCCAGAAGCCTTCCATAGGAGCGTTATCCAAGCATCGGCATACGCGAGACATACTTTGTGTACAACCAGTTTAATCTAGTATCTTACGAAAAGCAGTAGAGGTATACTGATATACCCTATCATTATGGAAAAATGGGTGCAAGTTATATACCCGCACCCATTATAACGTAAAAAATAGTTTAAATAGTGTAAATATGATTAAATATATTATTTTACGTATTTTAATACATCTAATTCACCCGAAACCATTTTTTCTTTAATTTCAGCCATTTTAGCTTTAACCTCATTTGGAACTTTATTTCCTAGTACTGGGCTATATGTGAAATCTATTATTCCTTGTTTAACTCCCATTAGTTCAAAGCCAGTAGTGTATGTACCTTTTTTGATACTTTCTACTGTTTGGAATATAGCTTTAGACATATCTGCAGGTGAACAGGAAATTAAAGACTTATCAAATTTATCATACTCAGCAAAAATAGAGCCTATTGAATATTTACCTTTTTCTTCAGCTGCTAAATATACACCTTGGTTACCGGCACTAGCATTACCCATTACTATATCAGCACCTTGAACAATAAATGTTAATGTTAGTTCTTTATAATTCTTAGGATCTTCATTACCAAGCAAAGCTGTTAATACTTTTACATTAGGATTAATGTATTTTGCACCAGCCTCAAATCCTTTAATATCATTTGCAACTGGTGGAATGTTTACTCCAATTGCACCAACAATATTAGACTTGGTCATCAAAGCTGCAAAAGCACCTTTTAAGAAGCCACTTTGTTCCCAAAAATTACTAATAGATCCAACGTTTTTATTATTAGTAACATCAGAACTTGTAACTATAAATATTGTATCTGGAAATTCTGACCCAACTGCTAAAGCAGCATCAGAGAATTCAAAACCATGTCCAATAACAACATCATTACCGTCTTTAGCATAATCCCTTAAGATTCTATCGTAGTCAGCAGGTTGTGTATTTTCATTTACTGAAATATTTGCACCCAATTCATTTTGAATCATAACTAATCCTGTATAAGCAACTTGGCTCCAACCACCATCTGTTTTAGATCCAGGTATAGCCATACCTACTTTAAATGTGCTTTCTTCATTTTTAGCTTTATTGCAACCTACTAAGGCTATAGATATAAATAAAGCCAATACTAGTATTAATAATTTTTTCATAATAATAATCCTCCTAATTATATTTTTTTGATAAATAATTATCTAAGTTTAGGGTGGAAAAGGATTTATTTGAAAATATTGAGCTTTTCTATAAATAAAACTGCTGCATTCTAGTATTAAAAATATGACACAGAAGGTGTGTTATAATAGGTATATGTTAGTGAAAACTGCTTAAATAAAAGAAATTAGTATGCAGATAATTATATGGAAGGACTATATAGAACCCTTACATATCCAATTTTGCAAAAAAACAATAATCACCCAATATTTCACCTATTTCTAATGAGTCAATTGAATCACATGTTTCAACACTAGTAATATTTTGTTCATCCAATATTTTAATACTACATTTATTAAGATTATCGATAAATGGGATAAGTTGGTATCTACCCCAGTAAGAATCTGGATATAATGATCTATTATTCTTTAAAGTTTTATTGCCTTTTTTTAAATATGAAAAAACTCCAATAATATAAGAATTTTTCTTTAATAATTTTTTAATGCCATTTGCTAAGGTTGGTATATTATATTTTTGGAAAATTTCACTGGAGTAATAATCCAATAATATATCAATAGATCCAGTGCGTATAGGATAATTCAGAGATGGGCATACAATGTATAATATAGATAAAGTTAAATCTAAAGCCTCTATCCTATTTTTTATTTCTATTATTACTTGGTAGTCTGAATCTGCGATTATGTATTTTGCACCAGTATTCATCAATTTGATGCCTGTATTTAGATAACTTATTACATTAATAGAATTTTCGAAAATTACTTTTTCTTTAATATCAATTAATTTAAGTTTATTAGTTATCCAATTAAAATTCTTATGTATCAAAGAAACTTCATTATCATTTAACTTACTAGTTTCTCCATTATTAGTTAAGGGCTGTAATTTAGATAAAGAACTATTTAATTGTGCAATTATTATACCTTCTTTAATTAGCAATGAATATCCACATTTACATGAGGCGTTACCTTCAAATATCATATTATTAATAATACTTATATTTTTATATTCAAAGTTCTGACCACAATCAGGACAGCATAATAAAGGAATCATATCTAATGAGCTACCACTAATTAAATGCAATTTTGAATCTTTAGAACCATTTATCAAGTCATCTAGTTTTTTAATTTTGTCATTAAGTAAACTTTGATTTAAATTAGCTAATACCTCTTTTTTATTGATTTGACTTAAATAATATTTTTTCTTTTCCTTTTCATCAATATCTCTTGACCTTACATATTTCATCCATTCTGTTATTTCTGCCAATGTAAAGCCACACAGTTTAAGGCGTTTAATTAATTTAATATCATTTTCACATCGTTTATCATATAAAAAAACTCCGTTAGCTTTTATGGGTTGGATTAAATTTAAATGCTGATAAAAACGTAATGTTCGTATTGATATTTTATGTGCATTAGAAAAATCATTGCTATTCATTTATTCATATTCTCCAATTCTACTTTGAAATCATGAAGTTCAATTAATAATTGGTTATTATCATTTTCTTTATCGATAAGTTCATTGCGTTTTTTATAAAAATATTATTTCGTTTTTCATTGTCCATCTTTGTAGCAAAATTTGATACTCTATATAAAGAAAGATAACTATGAATTTCTTTTAATGAAAATTGAAAACTTTTTAGTTCTATTATCATATTCATATCATGGATGCATTCTTCAGTAAATTGATATTGTTTATTACAAATGTTTGGAACCAACAAACCCATTTTTACGTAAAAACTTATTGAGTATATAGAAATATTGAAAATTTGGCTAAACTCGCTTATTTTCATAGCATCCCCCTAAATCTTGATTGTGAATTGATTATATTACTAATTAATTGAAAATTCAAATACATGCAAAATAAATATTTTTATTTCGCATGTATTTTTTAATAAATTTGTCGATTTGCATTATTATAAATATTTCTTCGCTCTTCTAATTCTTTGTTTATTTTTGGATATTTCTTCGCTCTTCTAATTCTTTGCTAATTGTTGGATAAAGCTTATCTAAATCATAAAAAAGCATAAATATTAACCATAAGACAGCCATTAATCCGGGAATTATTATGAATCCAGAATTAATAGCCAAAATAGAGGAAGCGCTTTGGACTGCAGCGTCTGGTACATATTTACCTGCTGCTAAAACAAGACCTAGTATAAAGCCATTTAATCCAAGTGAAAGTTTAAATGAAACTAGTTGTAGTGATGATGAGACAGCTGCTGTTCTTACTCCATGACGCCATTCACCATATTCAACTGAATGTGCAGTCATTCCAAATATAAGCCCATATATTACGTTCCAGCCAAAACCAGCAACTACAGAAGCCGCAAAAACTACTATCACATTATTCATACCAATGAATAAAATAATAAAACCAATTATAGATATAAGGGTTGCACCCAAAATTGAATTTTTATTTCCGAATTTTGTGGCAATTTTTGGTAAAATTACAAAAAGAGGTAATTGAGCAAATCCTGTCATTATAATATATGGAATAAATAATTCAGGAAGCTTTAGTATATATTGGAAAAAATAAATAGTTGCAGCATTGTTCAATAACCATGCTGTATTGGATAAAAGGTTAATTATAAATATAATTAAAAGTGGTTTATTTGTTAAGATGACTTTCAAGAATGTAACAAATGATAGTTTTTCTTTTTTTTCTACAGGTATAGTTGTGACTTTTTCTCGTATCATTTTCCTCATAAAGAAAGACGCTAATAATAAAGCTAAACCAAAGATAGCAGCTGTAATAGTATAATTGCTAATTACACCAGTATAATTTTCGAAAATCTTTAGTATTGGACCTATACAAACACCAATCAAAGCGATCCCTATAGCACCAAGAAGTGAACGAAATGTACCAGTTTTATTAAGTTCATTATAATCGCTGCTTAAAGTTGTTAATATACTGGAGTATGGTACTTCGAAAATCGAGTAAGAAAGATTATACAAAAAGTAAGTGACCATGAAATATATAACTTTTGCTGACATATCAATATTTGGCGCTAAAAAAATAAGAGTTGTTGCAAGAAAATATAATATAGCACCAAATGACATAGTCGGTGTAAATCTACCAGATTTACTCGGTTTATGAGTGTCTAAGTAGCTGCCTATTAAAGGGTCAATAAATATACTTAAAACTCTTACTACTAAGAAAACAACACCAATTAATGCAGGGTTGATTAACATGATGTCAGAATAGAAATAAAATGAATAGAATGCAACTAATCCAACTATAAGTTGTACAATTCCCTCTGGAAGACCATATGCAAATTTTTGTCCAAATGTAATTTTTTGATTATCGTTCATAATTTTTTACCTCCTATTTAGTTTCTAATGCGTAAGCCAACCATTTATTGCCTACATTATTAATCCATTGAGCTTTTGCAATTTCATCGATATCGACTAAATTACCTTTTCGAACTCTGACTTTACCATTTACGATAACGGTATCCACCATTTTACTATCAGCTGTTAATAATATACATTCAACAGGATCATGCATACCACCAGCATATTGGAACTGACTCCAATTGAAAAAGACTAGATCTGCAGCCATCCCAACTGCAAGATGACCAATATCCTTTCTTCCTAATACTTTTGCACCTTCAATTGTAGCTAGTTCCAGAACTTGCTGAGTTGTTAAAGCTTTATCAATAGACCTCATATAATGCAAATTATAAGTTGTTTTTAAATCAGTAATCATATTTGATGAATTATTGCTACCACTTCCATCTACGCCAAAACCAACATTTACTCCAGCTTCTAACATGTCAGAAACAGGAGCAATGACACCATTTTGCATGTTAGAAACAGGACAATGAGCAACGGATGTACCTGTTTGTCCGAACAACTCAATTTCTCTTTGATTTAACTGTGTACAATGTGCATACCAAATGTCGTTACCTAACCATCCTTGTTTTTCCATAAACTCTACAGGACGGCAGCCGAATTTTTCTAAAGATATTCCTGTTTCTGCTCTACTTTCAGCTAAATGACTGTGTAAACGCACTTTATTTTTTCTAGCTAGTTTTAAGGTTTCTTTCAAAACTTCAGGCGTTGTATCAAAGCCACTATAGCAAGGTGCCAAGGCAATTTGAAGCATAGAATATTTATTCGGATCATGATAGGTATTTATTAATCTTTCGCTGTCATAAAGAATATCATCTAAACTTTGGGTCATTGATTCGGGAACGTGATTACCTTGTGATCTTCCTATTGAGATACTGCCCCTAGTAGGATGAAAGCGAATCCCTAATTCTTTAGCAGATTTAATTTCTGCATCAATCATTCTGTTATCCCTACTGGTAAAAATATAATGATGGTCAGTAGTAGTTGTACAACCAGTTTTTAACAATTCGCCAATACAAACATAGGATGCTACTTCTAATGCCTCTTCTGAAAAATGTTGGAACACTCTATAATTTACATCGAGCCATTCTTCTAAAGTAAGACCATAACTTATTTCAGGAACATTCCTTGTCAAAGCCTGAAAAAAATGATGGTGAGTATTTATTAAGCCTGGTGTAATTATCATGCCTGAAGCATTTATAACTTCATTTATACTGTCGTCAAGTATAATATTATCCCCAATTTCTGCAATATAATTATCAATGATTAAAATATCACAGTTTTTTAACCTCCTTCTTTTTTCATCCATCGTAATAATCCAGTCAGCATTTTTGATTAAAGTTTTTTTCATTTTTACCTCCTTTATGCAAAATAAAAATATAGATTGAACTATAAATATTTTTTGATAATCTATTTATATTCTATTCAGTTTACTCTATGTCAATAGCATTAATTGATAAATTTTAAGAAAATCTATAGTACACTGTTAATCAGGAATGCATTTATTAAAAACATATGCTAAAAAAGCATATCAACATATTTATGTTTATACTTTATGTATTTAATAGTTTTTGTAAGATCGTTTATTTTAAAAAGACTTTTTAATATTATGAACAATGGTTTTATTGATATAGAAATATATGTAGCTTAAGCAACTTCATCTAATTCCAAATATTACTTAGTCAAGTTATCCTCGTATTGACCTACTTGAGATATAGTTTGTGTTTAACTTTTTTGCTAAACCGAGTTTTAACTACACCTGGCAAGTGAATAGTTGATAATACAGTTTAGTATAAAAAATTCATAATATGAGGCATTTTAATTGCTATCATTTTTTATATAAATACTAAATTAACTATTATTTCATAATACTTAACTTGCATTTAAATAAATATATATGTATCATGAATATAGTTGGATTAATCAATCAAATAAAAGAGGTGTGATAATTGGCTAAAAAGAAATCAGAAAAAGTAGAACAAAACCAAACAGAAAAAATTAATAAAATTTTAGATGCCACCCTTGAAGTAATATCTAAAAAGACAATTGAAGGAACAAGAATGCATTTGATAGCAAAAGAAGCAGATGTAAGTCAGGCTATACTCCATTACTACTTCAAATCAAAGAACGAAATACTCATATCATTGCTAAAACAACTACAAGAAAACCTAAAAGAAAAAAGAACAATGATGAAAGTAAGCGACGATTTGAAATTAGATGAGCATATAGGAATATTTTTCGAACAGAAGACAGACATCATAAAAAACGAACCAAGGCTAGACATAGCCCAATTCGACTATTTTGCCCAATCCCTAGTAAACCCAGAACTAAAACAATGCTTCAAGGAATTCTTCAAAAGCTGGACCGATGAGATAAATACAGCAGTCAGCCATGATGATAACAATGACAGTGACAACGAGATGATTCCATATATACTGGTATCAATACTTATGGGAGCATCAATGTTTTCTCTCTTATACAATGAAGAATTTGATTTAGAGAAATACACAAAAAAAAGCAAAGAAATGATACTAGGAGCAATAAGATAAATACAGCCAATTGGCTGTATTTTTTTATCTTAAATATTAATTGATTAATTAATCTAAAAAAGTATTGACAAGATAATAAGTAAGACATATACTTAAATCAAATAACTGATTGATTAATCAAACAAATAGGAAAGAGGGGATAAAAATGAGCTGGAAAGATGAAAAATTCTATTTTCAAAGAGCTTATGAAGTATCAGTTGATGCTTTTAAAAAAGGTAATGATCCATTTGGAGCAATACTTGTGGACAAGGATGGAGAAATTATATTAGAACAAATGAATGAATGTGGAAGTGGTGATCAAACTGCACATGATGCAATAAGAGCAATAAGCAAAGCTTCACTACTTTATAGTAAAGAGTTCTTATGGGATTCTACCTTATATGCAACTATACAACCTTGTTGTATGTGTGTAGGCGCAGCATATTGGGCCAATCTAGGCAATATTAAATATGTTATGAGTGAAAAAGAACTGGGAGAAATACTTGGTGGAGGAGGTCTTGATCTGCCTAGTGAAGATGTAATAGCAAGAGGAGACAAAGATATAAAAGTAACTGGACCATTTGATCCATTAAGACCAGCGGTTAAAGATCTAATATTGGAGTGGAAGAAATCCTGGGGTTAGGATGTGTATTAAATGAAAGCTATAAAAAATATAAATGTCTATGATTATTATACATACAAGCCAAACAGCTACATTATATACGATAAAGTGATTCTAAAAGTTGGCTCCATGAAAAATTTCGATCAAGAAGTCTTAGACGGTATGATGGAAATTCAAGATGGCCAAGGAGCCTTACTAATGCCAGGCTTGATTATAGGGCATGGGCATATATACTCAGCGTTTGTACGAGGTATAAGTGTAGATTTCAATCCAACAACTTTCACCCAATTATTAAAACATCTATGGTGGCGTTATGACGGTCAAATTGATAAGGAAACAATTTATCATAGTGGAAAAGTATTTGGAGTAGAACATATAAAGAATGGAGTAACTACAATTTTAGATCATCATGCTGGTGGCAGGGAAATACTAGGATCATTGGAATCATTAAAAACAGCATTCTGTGATGAGATGGGACTGAGAGGTGCCTTCTGTTTTGAAACAAGCGACAGATATGAAAATGTAGACGATTGTATAAAAGAAAATCTTGATTTTGCTAAAAACAATAAATCAGATTTCTATACTGGACTATTTGGAATGCATGCTTCACTTTCTGTTACTGACAAGACACTTGAAAAGATTTCAAAGGTTATAGGAGATATTCCAGTACATGTACATGTTGCTGAAAGTTTAGAAGATGAAGTTGAATGCCTAAATATGTATAACAAAAGAATAGTACAAAGATTTAATGATTTTGGACTGTTAAATAAAAACTCACTATTAGCTCATTGTGTAAATATTGATGATTCAGAAGCAGAAATAATTGCCAGAAACAAATGTACAGTTGCAGTTAATCCGGTTTCAAATATGAATACTTCAGTAGGATTACCAGATTACAATTTATTAAAAAAATACAAAATTAGAACAATAATTGGGAATGATTCCTTAGGAACTAATATCACTAGAGATTATCAAATGATGCTATATGCACAACATTTAAGAAGTAAAAGTGCCTGGAAGTTTTCTTATCAAGACTTATTAGATTGTATAAGGAATGTATATGAATATACAAGTGAACTTCTAGATATAAAGGTTGGTAAATTAGAAGCAGGATATAAGGCTGATTTCTACACTGCACCTTATCAAGTAGCAACACCAATTAACGAAACAAATATTTTTGGACATATAGTTGATGGACTATATCCCTTATTTAGACCTAAGGATGTTTGGGTTGATGGTGAAATTAAAATGAAAAATTACGAAACAATATATGATGAAGAAAAAATATTCAGTGACGCAAGAATTGTGTCGACAGAATTTTGGAAAAGAATAGAGGAGGACAAAAAATGGATATCACAACAAAACTAAAATCAATTACTATGAAAAACCCACTAATGCCTGGATCAGGACCATTAGTAGGTGACGGAGAAAAAATGGTATATCTAGCTAAGCTAGGCTTAGGTGGCATAGTTACTAAAACAATTGCCCCAGAAGCAGCTAAAGTTGGAAGACCTTGTATAGTTGGTGGAAAAGATTTTATCATGAACTCTGAGGCCTGGTCAGAATATGAAGCGAAAAAATGGTTGGAACAATATTTACCATACTATGTTGAAAATACTGATACTCCAATTATAGCTAGTGTAGGATATTGTGTTGAAGATATGGAACTATTAATACCTCAGCTTGATAAATTAGTAGATGGTTATGAAATTATACCACGTTATGTAGGTAAAGATTTAGTTACAGTAGGCAAGATAGTTGCAACAGTAAAAAGATTAACAAACAAACCTATCTGGGTGAAAATGAATGCTAACTTACCAGATCCAGTAGCTTTTGCTCAAGCTTGTAAAGATAATGGTGCAGATGGTGTTGTAGCAATAACATCTTTAGGACCAAATATGATTATAGATTTAGAGAAAAGACGTCCTAAAATCGGAATTGAAACTGGTTATGTATGGACATCAGGTCCTGTAATCAAACCACTAGCGTTGGCAACTGTACATATGATCAAACAAGCTATTCCTGATATTTCAGTAATAGGATGTGGTGGAATTGCCACTGCTGATGACGTGTTAGAATTCTTGTTAGTTGGAGCTGATGCTGTTGAGATGTTATCTGAAGCTATGTTAAAAGGTAAAGATGTTTACACCAAAATTATTAATGATTTACCAAAAGCTTTGGAAAAATATGGCTTTAGCAGTATAGAGGAAGTTAAAGCTACACAGTTAGGTAAGGCTAGTGTTGTCTATGCTGATCCTAAACAACCAGTTATTGACCATGAAAAATGTACAATGTGTCAAATTTGTATTAAAAACTGCCCATACTATTGTATGAGTGATGTTGATAATAAAGTGTTCGTAGATTATGATGCATGTTTTGGTTGTGGACTTTGTGAATCCCGTTGTCCAGTAAAAGCTATTTCTGGAATGCTATAAAAATCAACAATTATTAAATGAAATATGAATGCATATATAATGAAAAATGAATACACAAAAAAATAAGTAATAGTTCTGGAGGACAGTATGCAAGCTAATTTAAGAGGAAAACATCTAATCACTTTAAGAGAGTGGACAAAGGAAGAAGTAGACACATTAATGGACGTATCTTTCGACCTAAAAAGAAAGTTCGCTATGGGAATATCTACTAGATACCTAGAAGATAA
>JBGSJN010000057.1:0-20699 GCA_041741995.1 Bacillota bacterium | reverse complement strand
CTTTACAAGCTCCACAATCTCCAGTTTCACAACCAGGTTTGGCTCCTGTTAAGTCTAATTTCTCCCTTAATACTTTTAATAGTGTCCAATTTTTTTCTACTGCTAATTCTACTTTCTTATCATTGACGATGAATGATACTAGTTCCATGAAATCACGTCCTTTCTTAAACTCATTATATGACTATATGACTAATTGTGCAATAGAATAATTTAAAAAAGTTAAAGAACCCATAAAAAAAGTAACCAACTATTAAATTGGTTACTTTTATTTTATTTATTAATCTTAATTAATTAGCGTAATTGACTTAGTTTAAGAATCAATTTTTGAGCATAGTAGGAAATTGTAGTGAATAAACTTATTACAGAAAAATATTCTGAAAACCTTAGGATATAATCAGATTTTTCATTATATTGTTGATATTTTGTTTGATTTATGACATTTTGTGTTGTACTACTAGTGACTCCATCGATATTTTGTTCATTCGGAGAACTAGAAGTTACACCATCAATATTTTGGTTAGGATTAGTAGGAGAACTAGATGTTACACCATCAATATTTTGATTCGGATTAGTAGGAGAACTAGAAGTTACACCATCAACATTTTGACCAGGATTAGTGGGAGAACTAGATGTTACGCCATCTACAGGTTGACTAGGGTCGGTAGGAGAACTAGATGTTACACCATCAGGACTATCCTCATCTTCTTCATCTTCTTCGTCTTCCTCATCTTCTGCCTCTGCAATCTGATAAGACAAGGCACTAACTTTTATTGGATTTGGATAAAAGAATGAAAATTCATCATCCTCTATCAATAATTTTCCACTTAAGATAAATATGTTCTTACCAGATTCAGATATTTTTTTTGAGATATCTAAATCATTAAAAGAATAAATGCCCAAAAAGGCTATAACTATAACAATGAGACGCAATGTCCACTTTTTGAATATACTAGAGTTAGAAATTTTCAAAAACCTTTTAATATGATGCATTACTAGTGACCAATGAAGTCCAATGTGTAAGGCAATCAAAATTAAAGCTAAATTAGCAAGTCCAATATGGATGGAAGAAAGTTCAGGCCAAAAAGCATCCAATTCCTTAAATTGGAATAATATATTAGAAATATTAAGTGATGTAAATACTAAACCACCTATTACAAGAAATAGTAAACCATCCAAAACCAAACCTATCTTAACAGTAAGCTTGACTCTATTGGAAAAGAATCTTTTGAGAATTTGCATTGTATATTTAAAATTATATATATGATGAATTAAAAATAATATAAAAAGTCCAAGGCCAAGAACTTCATGCCAGACAAGTCCTGAAAAAGCTATCTTCATTAATAAAATTATTAATATTGTCATAAAAATATTTAAGTACTGTTTTTTTCCTTGTTTGGTTTTAACTACTTTAATACTACATTCTTCCTGATTAATCATATTTTCTCCTTAAATGATTTCATATAAGATTAGTATACAATAGATTAGTGTTAATTAGAATGATTTCAAATAAATAATCTGAACAAAATAAAAGCCATCCTAGAAAGGATGGCTTTTATTAAAATGCTTTAAAGTCTTTTCTGACCATTTTTAACTTGAAGATTTCAGGATTAAAACGAATCTTGGTTATACAAACCAATCTATCTTCTTGATCGTGGATATATTCATCCCAAGTATTAATTGGTGTATTTGGGGAAATTGAAAATAACTCTGCCGTACTATCATCAATAATTTCTGGAATAAACTCAACTATTGAGTGAAGACTATAGACGCCATAAGTGGCGAGAAAATTAAATAAATCCTTTTCTAGTTTCATTTTGATATTGAAATCATCAGGAAATAGTCTAGCCGGAATGTATATATTATGGAAACAAGCAACCTTTTCGTCACCTCTAACGATTTCATCATATACCAAATAGTCTTCTTCTGGACAATTAGGGAAGTCTCTGGTTTCTCGTCGTAGGTTGGAAAATTCAATTCTTGTTGTATAGTCTGCTTGTTCTAATATTTTAAAAAAATTCATATTGGCATCTATTCTAAACTTGGTATCTACCACACTATTAAGGATTACATTACCATGACCATGGCGACGGCTTATATATGATAAAGATGCCAGCTCGGCCAATGCTTCTCTGACAGTGTGTTTACTTGTACCAAGAATTTCTGACAAGCTTTCTTCTGATGGAAGAGTAGAAGCAGGAAAATCCTTTTTATGTATTCGATCTAATATAGCTCCAGCTACCTTCTTGTAAAGAGGTGGATTTTTTAAAACCTTCATTTATTTCTCCTATTTATCATTAATATATCTGATTTGTTTTTTTATCATCAATATCAAATAATATACCACATGTAGAAGTAAAAAACTACAATTTATATTGACTAAATAGGTCTTTAACCTTATAATTAACCAAAGTCGTACAGTCATTGGATGACTAATAAAATTAGAGGTGATATTATGTACCTAGCCCTAGATGTTGGCACAACAATTGCCAAAGCAGTATTATTCAACAAAAACGGAGAAGAACTACTAGTAGCAGAAAAACCACTAGACACAATAATAAGGCAAAAGGACTACTATGAACAAGATCCTGAACAAATAAAAGAAACAATCTATGAAGTATTAAAGGAACATTTCACCAGCAAATGGGGAAGTGAAATTAAAGCAATTATTCTTTCAACCCAAGGTGGAGCCATTATACCAATTGATAAGAGTGGAAAGGAAATATATCCCTTTATTTCCTGGTTGGACAACAGAGCAAGTAAACAGATGGAATATATGAAAAAAGACGGCACAGCCAAGATAGTCAGAGAAAAAAGCGGCTGGTGGCCACAGATAGGCCTGCCTTTTGTAACACTTTCCTGGTTAAGAGACAATGAACCGGAAATATTCAAGAGCACAGATAAATTCCTTTCATTAAATGACTATCTAGGATTTGTGCTTACAGGAAATTGTATAACCAATCTATCTTGTGCAGGGGAAGTACTACTCGCTAATAGCGTAGAAGCAGAATGGGATGAGGATCTTTGTAGAATACTAGGAATTAAGAAAGAGCAACTATCAGAAATTAAGGAAGCAGAAGCTGTTGTAGGTCATTTAAGTGAGTCAGTTGCCAAGAGAATTGGTGCAAGTATTAATATTCCAGTTATTAATGGAGGGCAAGATCATACACTTGAAGCCTTGGCCGTTGGAATCAACGGTAAAGGAAAGAGTATGCTGGCCTGTGGAACTGCCTGGGTGATTAACTGTGCTACTGATAGTGGAGAACTTAAACATATTCCAATTAATATGGATCTAAACTTCCATATATTAAAGAACAAATGGGTAATCTCCCAGTATCTTGGAAGCTTTGGAGGTAACTTTGAATGGTGGATGAATAACTTCTGGCAGGACTGTGATGGGAAGACTGAAAGAAAGCTGATGTTTTCTAAAATGAATGAAGCGGTAGATAATACCAAATTCGATAAATCACTAATCTACTTACCATATAGCGGTGGGAGACAACTTGATGGAGTAAGAGAGTTTGGTAATTTCCTAAATTCTGATACAGGTCATAGTCGAGCAGACTTTACAAGAGCCATGATGGAAGGTTCAGCCTTTGAAGTTCGTTGGGCTCTTGATAAATTGGAAGAATATGGAATAGTTGTAGATGAATTATGGATGATTGGGGGAACTGCTAAAAGTGAAGTTTGGACTCAGATTATATCTGATGTACTTGGAGTCAAGGTCTACAAAAGTAACTATTCTCATGGTCCGGCACTTGGTGCAGCCTTAATAGGTGGTGTAAGTCTTGGTGATTATCCAAACTATGAAGAAGCAAGAAAAGTATTCACCATAAAAGGGACTGTAGTTGAGCCTAATATGGAAATGAAAGAGAAATATGATATTAAGTTTGAAAAAATATTTAAAGAGAGCCTTATAAGGGAAAGAGGGGAAGTTTAGCATGGTAACTAGAAGATTAAGAAAAATATTTAAAGATGATGGAATGGCTTTTGTAGTAGCTTGTGATCACGGGATGATAAATGGACCAATGAGAGGTATAGGTAATCTTGAAGAAACCTTGAAAGCAGTCATTTCTGCTGAAGTTGACGGGGTTATGGCAACCTATGGTACTGTTCGTCAGTTTCCTGAGCTTTTTGCCAAGACCAACTGGGTTTGTAGACTTGATGGCGCTGCTAGTTTTCTCTCACCTGTTAGTGCAGTTGGTAGCCAGTTCTTTCATATTGAACAGGCTTTGATGCTTGGTGCAGAGGCACTTTGTGTTACTGCTTTTCCTGGAACTAAGGATGAGGAACATGGCTGGGATACTATGGCCAAGGCAATATACCAGGGACATAAATGGGGTATTCCAATGATGGCTGAAGTTATGCCAGGGGGGTTTACTGCAGGTTCAGATTTTAGGAATGTTGGAGTAACCAAGACGGCGGCTCGAATTGCAGCGGAACTTGGTGCTGACTGGGTAAAGATTCCTTATGTTGAAGGCTATGAAGAGGTTATAGCTACTTGTCCTGTTCCAGTAGTTGTCTTAGGCGGACCAGGAAATTCAGATCCTGCTGTAACCCTAGAAATGGTTGCTAAAGGACTGAAGGCCGGTTGTAAGGGTGCAACTATAGGTAGGAACATCTGGCAGGCTAAGGATACATATTTGATGGCAAAGGCTGTTAATGATTTAATACATGGAAGACTGACACTAGAAGAAGCGATTGACTTGGTGAAATAGGATGTTGGATTTTGGTAGTGTAAAAGGTATTCTCATAGATATTGATGGAACATTATTCAGGGGTAAGGATTTGATTGATGGGGCTAATTCGTTTATTGAGTACCTTGATGAAATAAAGATACCCTACCTTATAGTCTCCAATAATACTAAATCTCCTAGTCGTTATGTAGACTTATTTAGAGATAAGGGGATAAAGATAAGTGAAGACCAAATTCTTACCTGTACTAGTACTACAAAAAGATATCTTGAACAAAATATTGGTATCAAAAGTGCCTATGTTATAGGTAAGCCTGACTTAATGTCTGTTGTGGAACAGGCTGGAGTTAGAATATTAGAGAATGCTAGTGGTGTTGATATTGGTGAGGTTGCTGATGCAGTTATAGTTGGAGGGGATTTTAATCTTAACTATACAAAACTAAAGGATGCAGTTCTACATCTACAAAAGGGAGCAATACTAGTAGGTAGTAATGGAGACATGCTAATTCCTACAGAGGAAGGTCTTGTTCCTGAAGCAGGTATGACCCTGGCGGCTCTAGAGGCAGGATCTTTGGTGAAACCTATCATTCTTGGTAAGCCGGAAAAGTACTTCTTTAAAATTGCCATTAGTATCTTAAAAGAAATGAAGGACATGGATAATAGAGAGGTAGTTATGTTAGGAGATCGACTTGATACTGATATAGCAGGTGCTTTAGATTATGGGATTAAGACCATTTTGATCAAGACTGGTGTGGATGATGAAACGGGAATAGATGCAAAAGAAATTTATCCTGATCTGGTGGTTGAGGATTTAGTGGAATTAAAAAATTTGTGGTTAAGGAGTAAGTGTAATGGAAAATAAAGTAGTAATAGTAACGGGAGCTGGAAATGGAATTGGAGCTGCAACTGCTAAAATATATGCAGCAAAGGGCTATAAGGTGGGAGTGCTAGATGTTAAGGAAACTGATGCACAAAGAGTTGTAGATGAAATAGCTGCTAGTGGTGGCACAGCTTTGGCTGTAACCTGCGATGTAGGAAACAAAGAAAATGTAGAGGCGGCTGTAGCTTTGATTGAGGCTAAATGGGGGAATATTGGTACTGTGGTAAATAACGCTGGTGTTGGTGGACCATTCCATAGAGTTGATGAAGTAGAAGATGATGAATGGGACTGGGTTGTTAGAACTAACCAAAAAAGTGTCTTCATGTTTTCTAGAATACTTCTGCCAAAGATGAAAGAAGCCGGATTTGGAAGAATAGTAAATGTTGCTTCAATACAAGGATTCCTAGGTAGCCCATTTTCTTCAACTTACGTGGCTACTAAACATGCAGTCATAGGCTATACTAGAACAATCGCTGCAGAATGGGGTCAATATGGTATTACCTGCAATGCAGTGTGTCCAGGTTATGTAATGACAGCTATGGGAGCACGTGATGATGAACTAGACGACTATACAAAAAAAGTCATGGCTAAAAGCCCGGTTAAAATATTGGCTAAACCAGAGGATATTGGGAATCTAATCTACTATATTACTGGTGAGCATGGACAATATATTAATGGCTCGATAATTAATATCGATGGTGGCATAACAGCTCATGTAGGTATAATGGAAGTTTAAGTCACATAATTGATAATTACCCCTGAAGTTAGATCAAAATAACTTTGGGGGTTTTATATTAAAAAGTCTTAAAATCCTTACGTACCATCTTTAACTTGAAAATCTTAGGATTGAAGCGGATTTTAGTTATACATACAAATCGGTCATCTTGATCATGGATATATTCCTCCCATGTATTAATTGGTGAATGGAGTTCTATAGCAAACAAATCCGCAAGTTCATCAGTAACAACTTCAGGAAGGAACTCAACAATTGAATGCAAGCTATAGACACCATAGGTGGCTAGTAAATTAAATAAATCCTGATCAAGTTTCATATTTAAATTAAAATCTTCTGGGAATAGTCTTTTTGGTATATAAATATTATGGAAACTGGCAACTTCTTCATCAGCCCTGACTATTTCATCATAGACATAATATTCCTCTTCTAGACAATCAGGAAAAGACCTTCTTTCAACTCGAAGACTTGAAAAACTGATACTTGTCACAAAACCTGCCTGTTCTAGAATCTTAAAGAAATTCATATTGGCATCAATTCTAAACTTTGTAGCAACTACACTGTTTAGGATTACATTACCATGACCATGTCTTCTACTTATATATGAAAGTGATGATAATTCTGCTAGTGCTTCTCTTATAGTATGCTTACTGGTGCCGATGGTTATTGATAAATTTTCTTCAGATGGAAGTAGATCATCAGAAAATTCATTATTATAAATACTCTCAAGTATACTCTCTGCAACCTTTTTATATAATGGCTGATTTTTTAATATTTTCATTATTTACTCCTATAAAGATAGATGATATATATTAAATAATATACCATAATTATAAAAAAATAACTATAATCTATATTGACTAATTAGCAGGTTAATTATATAATTATGATAAGAGATTGAGTCAATCAGTCATTGGATGACTTTGATTGATATTGAAATACATAGAATGGAGAAAAATTATATGGACACAGATGTAATAATTATTGGTGGTGGAGTAGTAGGTGGAGCAATAGCTTATTATCTTACCAAGAAAGGCAAGTCAGTCATCATACTAGAACAAGACGAAGTAGCAAGCGGTGCTAGTGGTGGTAATAACGGACAGATAAGCATCATTGACAGAGAACCAGGTGTAGAACTGGAATGGGCAAGTGAGTCCATGAAAATGTACAGGGAATATGATGAAAAAGGAGAATTTGAAACTGAACTGGATATTACAGGAGGATTAGCCCTTTTCTATAATCAAGAAGAAATTGAGATTGGACGAGAGGTTGTCAAGAAATATTCCGATTTAGGGTACAACTGTTCTATTTTAATTGGTGATGAAATAAAGCAACAAGAACCAAACATCAATACTGAGGTTGTTCTTGGTGCAGCCTATTGTGGGGAAGAAGGAAGATTGAATCCCTTCTCTATAACCATAGGACTTGTTGATATGGCAGTAAGTAGAGGTGCCAAACTTTATCAGAATACCAAGGTTATTGATTTTGTCCTTGAGGGAGATCATATCAAGGAAGTTTTGACTAATAAAGGTAAGTTTTCTGGAGACACAGTAGTAATTGCAACTGGAGCCTGGACTAGAGAATTGATGAGTAAGTTAGGCCTTGATTACAGGATATTCTATGGAAGAGGAACTCTTATGGTTACCAATCCAATAGAAGCAAGTATTACAGGACCAATTGTTCCAGGTTGTTTTGCTATAGGAACCTTATATGAAGGAGACTGGAATCTATTAGGTTTGACCCAACATAAGAATGGAACTATAACTATAGGACAAGATACTAGAGCAGTCAAAAATTATGATAAGGGAGTATCCTATGATGGGTCTATAGGATTAGCCAAGGCATTTGCCAAGCATTTTCCAACCTTGAAGGAATTGGATGTAGTAAGAATCTGGTCTGCTGTAACTCCACATGTTGAAGATTCATTACCAATATATGGATATTCTGGGAAATATACAAATATGTTTATGGCGGCAGGACTAAAAGGCGCTTTAACAATAGCTCCGGCAGCTGGGCTTATGGCTGCTAGAATAATAATGGGAGAGACAGATGATAACTTGGTTGCGGAATACTCTCCGACCAGATTTGAATAAAGGAGAGTAAACTATGAGAATAATCAAACACCCAATACTAGGAGAAGTAAAAAATACTGATAGAGTAAGTATCTACTTTGATGGTAAAGAAGTGGAAGCAATTAAAGGTGAACCTATTGCAGCAGCACTTTTAGCCACTGGAGTAAGAACTTTCAGAAAGACAGTCAAAACAGGAGAACCAAGAGGTGTCTACTGTGGTATAGGACAATGTAACGATTGTATTATGGAAGTTAACGGAGTCCCAAATGTAAGAACCTGTGTTACCTTGGTAGAAGAGGGCATGATTATTAGGACACAAGAGGGACTTGGAAAGAGTGGTGGTTTGGATGATTAATACTGAACTACTAATAATTGGTGGCGGACCAGCTGGACTAGCGGCGGCTATAGCTGCAGGTCAACATGGAGTAAAGGCAATTGTAGTTGATGAAAATCCATTACCAGGTGGCCAATTATTCAAACAAATACATAAGTTTTTTGGATCCAAGGAACATAAGGCTGGGACTAGAGGTAATGTTATTGGACAACAATTATTAAAAGAGGTTGAAGAAGTTGGGGTTGAAGTTATGTTGAATACCAGAGCCTTTGGTATCTTTGATAATGATTTAGTTGGTATTGTAAGAAATGGAAAGAGTGAAAAAGTTAAAGCAAATAAAATTATTTTGGCAACAGGTGCTAGTGAAAATGCTCTAGCATTTAAAGGATCAACACTTCCAGGAGTAATGACTGCCGGAGCGGCTCAGACCTTTATCAATGTCCATAGAGTTTTACCAGGCAGACGAGTAGTTATGATAGGGACAGGAAATGTAGGACTAATAACTTCATACCAGTTGATGCAAGCTGGTGCCGAAGTTGTAGCAGTTGTTGAAGCTGCTCCAAATGTCGGAGGTTATGATGTTCATGCCAATAAGATAAGAAGAGCAGGTGTGCCGATTTATTTAGGACATACTGTTGTTGAAGCTTATGGTGATAGTGAAGTTAAAGGTGCTGTTATTGCACCAGTGAATGAGAAGTTCCAACCTGATTTATCTGCAAGTTTTAGCATTGAGTGTGATACTATTCTCTTTGCTGTTGGCTTGACTCCAAGAATCGAACTCGCCCAGATGGCAAAAGCACCAACAACTTTTATTAGTGCACTAGGTGGTCATTTGCCATTACATGACAAAAGGCTGAAGATTAGTGACAATATATTCACAGCAGGAGATATTGCAGGTGTTGAAGAAGCCAGTACAGCCATGGAGGAAGGGAGACTTGCTGGAATTGTAGCTGCTATTGAACTGGGTAAATTAAGTGAAGCAAATGGTAATAAGGAGATTCAGTTTATATACGACAGAATGGCTAAATTAAGAAGTGGACAATTCGGGATGAAAAGAGCTGTAGCCAAAAGTGAAATAATCAGACAAAATGAAGCATTGAAGGGAGGGACAAGATAATGGTGAAGAATAGATATATCGCAAGAATAAATTGTCTGCAACCTATTCCCTGTAATCCATGTGAGACATCTTGTCCCTTCGGTGCTATATATATAGGAGAAGATATTACCAATAGACCAGTTCTTGATATAGAAAAATGTAAAGGCTGTGGGATATGTGTTGCCACTTGCCCAGGAATTGCTATAACTATGGCAATGATTACTGGAAAGGATAAGGACTTTGTTGCCATTCCTTATGAATATAATCCCCTTCCTTTAGTTGGAGATAGGGTTGATATGGTAGATACAAATGGTGAGGTATTGGGTGAAGGTTTAGTTGATAAGTTAAGAAGACCTGATAAGAATGATCCTACCAGTTTAGTTTATGTAACTGTTGATAAATCGATAACTGATAGAGCAGTTGGGATTAAGAAAAATGCAAATAAAACAATTAACTCTAAAACAATTGAAAGTTCTTGTGTTGATGACCCAATAATATGTCGTTGTGAAGAAATTAGAGAGAGCGAAATTATTGATGGTATTAAGAAAGGTGATCGGACTGTAGAGGCTATTAAGAGAAGAACAAGAAGTGGTATGGGTCTTTGTCAGGGTAAAACCTGCAGTCGCTTAATTGCCGCAATAATTGCCAAAGAGACAAGTTTTGGTGTAGGGAATCAAGCTCCATCAAGCAAGAGGCCTCCAGTTGGTGTCATAAGTATCAGGGAAATGAGTGAAGAATAGAGTAGGGATACCAATCATATTATACAGTATAATATGATTGGTATTTTTCCCCAATTAAATGTATACTAAATATAGTTTGAGTGATATTTGGGGGAAAATAAAATATTATGGAAAATTTATATTTTTTTGAAAAATTAACAATACTTGGTTTACTAGGTTCTTTAATAATAGTATTACTGATTATTTTATACTTTTCAAATAGTGAAAGACTCAAGGCTTTGGATATTAAAAATAAATACAAAAATTTATTCCTTCATATGAATGAAGGTTTTGCTTTGCATAGGCTGGTTTGTGATACTAAAGGAAACCCAGTTGACTATGTTTTTTTAGATATTAACAAGGTATTTGAAGAATTAACAGGGTTAAAAAGGAAAGATATTATAGGAAAGAGCGTAAAAGATGTCTTGCCTGGTACTGAGGATTATTGGATTAAGACTTATGGTCAAGTTGCCATTGATGGTAAATCAATAAATTTCGAGAATTATTCCAATGAATTATCAAAACATTTTAATGTCAATGTCTATAGGCCTAAACCTATGGAATTTGCCACACTATTTTCTGATATTACTAATCAAGTAGACGCTAATGTAAAAATTTATCAAGAGAAACAATTATTGATAACAATCCTGGGTAGTATCATGTCTGGATACTGGGACAGAGATTTAGTTAATGAGACAGATTACTATAGTCCTTCATATAAGGCTATGTTTGGCTATGAGGATTTTGAATTAGAGAACAAACCTGATTTGTGGAAAGAGTTAATCCATGAGGATGATTTAGAAAGATCTATACTGATGTATGATAGACATGTAGCAAGTTTTGGAGAAATACCTATGTATCATGAGGCCAGATATAAACATAAGGATGGTTCAATTGTTTGGGTTATTAAGTCAGGACAAGTTGCAGAATGGGATGAAAATAACAAACCACTTAGATTAGTAGGTTGCTTGATAAATATAACAAAACAGAAGAAATTTGAAAATTCACTTAAAGGTGAAAGAAATCTTTTCCAGACAACCTTACACTCCATTGTAGATGGAGTAGTATCTGTTGATAGAAAGGGTGAAATACAAGTATTTAATCAATCAGCAGAGGATATAACCGGGTTTACTAGTAATGAGGTTGTTGGGAGAAATATACTTGATTTATTGCATCTGATGGATGAGAAATGTAATGAGGAAATTATTTGCTATATAGATGATTTTATCGATATTGAAAACTTTTCCCGAGATGATTTATCAATTACTATAAAATCAGGTGAAATAGTTCCTATAGAATATAGTATTTCTCAGATAATAAATAGTGGTGGACAAGTTGATGGAGCAGTAATGGTATTTAGAGATATCAGGGAAAAAAGGGAAAGGTTAAATAGAATTTCTTATCTTAGTAACCATGATCAGTTAACAGGTTTATATAATCGCTACTATTATGAGGAACAATTAGGATATATGATGAAAGAAGAGAATCTACCATTAACTTTGGCCATAATGGATGTTAATGGTCTTAAATTGACTAATGATGCTTTTGGTCACTTGATGGGTGACAGATTGCTTAAGACATTAGGTGATGTATTGAAAGAACAATGTAGAGAAAATGATATGATTTATAGAGTTGGTGGAGATGAGTTTGTTATTATGATGCCAAATACATCCGAAGAAGATGGCAAAGAAATTTTCACAAAGATTTATAGATCCTTGGAGAAGGTGAAACTAGAAAACATAGTTATTTCTGTATCAATAGGTTGGGCTACCAGCACAACAAAAATAGATAATATGGATGATATCTACACAATAGCTGAAGAGTTTATGTATAGAAAAAAGATAGCTGAAGGACAGAGTATGAGAAGTAGAACTGTTCAGGTTATCTTGAATACACTAAATGAGAAAAACAAGAGGGAACGAATACATGCTCAAAATGTCAGTAAAATATCAAGGAAGATAGCTGAAATTATGAATTTTGAACCAGAAGTGGTCAAGGAGATTGAGCTGGCCGGGCTATTACATGATATTGGGAAGATTGCTATAGATGAGAATATCCTTAATAAGGATGGTGTTTTGAATGAGTCGGAGTATAACCAAATAAAAAGACATCCTGAATGTGGCTATCAGATTATGAAATCTGTTGATGCTTATTCAAAATTAGCAGACTACATTTTAGCACATCATGAAAGATGGGATGGTATGGGTTATCCAAGAGGTTTAGTTGGTGATAATATTCCACTCATAGCAAGGATTATTAATGTTGCAGATGCTTATGAAGCAATGACTGCGGATAGACCTTATAGAAAAGGTATAAGCCATGAAGATGCCTTAATTGAAATGAAAAGATGTTCTGGCTCACAATTTGATCCAGATATTGTGACTACATTTAGAGATTATTGTTCAGAAGAAAACTGGCAATAGAAAATTTTTATAGGGAGGGTATCCTAATGAATGATAAAAAGATAGTTATTGATTTCCTTTTCCTTGATTTAAGTCAGTGCACTAGATGTCAAGGAACTGATGATACTTTGGAACTAGTCATAAAGGAAGTTGCGGGTAAACTTGGGAAATCTGGTTATGAGGTATTAGTTAACAAGGTTCAGATTAATACAGAGAAATTAGCAAGGGAGTACAAGTTTTTAACATCACCCACTATAAGAGTTAATGGCAGGGATATCCAACTTGATATTGTTGAGAGTAACTGTGAGTCCTGTGGTGACTTGTGCGGGGATACTGTTGATTGTAGAGTCTGGGTTTATCAGGGGCAGGAGTATGAAGTTCCCCCTAATGAGTTAATAATTGAAGGTATAATCAAAGTAATTGAAGGTGTTGATAATGTTGTTGATGAGGTGCCATATATAATGCCAGAAAATTTGATTAAGTTTTTTAAAGCCTTAGATAATAAGTGAAAAATATATAAAAAAGACAACTCGGTATATTATGCCGAGTTGTCTTTCTTATTCTTTAAAATTACTTAATAGCTTTGCCTGTGATCATATGGATAGCATTTTCGTTTTTTAGGCCATAGATCATTTTTTGTCTAGTGGCGATGAAGTTTACATTATGTAAGCCAATCTGGATAAAATCAGAATGAGGGTGATCATTGACACCAAAGTCAAGGAATGCACCAAAGCCGATTTTACCTGCTGCAAAGACAGATGAATAGTTCATAAACATCTCATCCATTGAAGCGATACTCATAAGATAGGTCATGTAGGACGGGGACTCAATTAAAAGTCTTTCCATACCTAAGTGCTTAAGAATATATAGTAGCAGAGGGCCATTAGTAGTTGATCCTTCTCCAGTTCCAATTAATAGTCGTTGTTTAGGCTTGGCTTCAAACAAGCCTTTGAGTTCCTCGATATTAACTTCCTCTTGATTCTTGTATGGACCAAGGACTATAAAATCCTTATCACTATTTTTTTGAACATAGTCAACACCGTTAGGTGATGTTGCAATAGCAAGTGGGGCATCAATGTCAAAAACTGAATGCTTCAAGGGTATATCTGTACCATCAAAGGATACAAGAATATGTGCCGGACAGTAGTGTTTTTTCTTTAGATATGGGATACGAAGGTCAGCTAATTCCTGGTCGAAACAATTGGCATTCATTACTTCGTTGTCAATTAGGGTTCTAGCCCCAATAATTATTCCATCTGAATAGAAACGTAGGATATTTAGAACCCAATAGTCTCCTAGACCACCATCTGGATCTCTAAAATTATTACCAGCTATCAGATCCCCATGGGAATCGTCAGGGAAAGAAATTTTGCCATCAACAGATACTACTATTGAAGCAAAAGTATATGGCCTATTCTCTGGTGCTGGTGGGAATTGAACTTCTCCATAGCCTTCTAATATTTTTGCAGGCGTTGCAGGGTCTGGAGATGTTGCTCGTACTTTAGCAAAATGTTCTTCATTCCTCATCAATGTCTGAAATTTGACTTTCTCAATTGGAAAGTCTAGTAGTGTGAAATCGTTCATAAATGAACCTCCTATAATATTTTCACATTATGAGATCATGTCATAACAGTTACTAAATTATACTCCTTGAGTCATCCAATGTCTATACTATTGTCGAATTTATATCCAATATGGTGTTTTTTCTAGTGGATATATTTATTAATCATCTGTCTATAGACTATAGGGAATAACTGGTGATAAAATAAAAGAGCAAATGAAAATGAGGCATAGAAGCCTAAAGAGAATGGAGACGAAAAAATGAAGCTAAAAGATAAAGTTGCAATTATAACCGGGGGTACTTTAGGAATTGGTGAAGCTATTGCTACAGAGTTCGCAAAAGAGGGAGCACAATTGATTATTCTAGGAAGAAACATTGATAGAGGACAGGCTGTTTCTAGCCATCTTAGTACTAGTTGTGGTGTTAGTTGTGAATTCTATCAGACTGATTTTAATGATTCTAAGTCAATTATAGAGACGATAAATAAAATTACCAATAAATATCCAAGGATAGATATACTAGTAAATAATGCTGGTATTGCTACAGGTGGAACTGTTGAAAGTCTAAGTGAAGAACAGTGGGATGAAATATTTAGAGTTAATGTGAAAGCACCTTATCTTATGTGTAAATATATTGTGCCGATAATGAGAAAAAATGGATCTGGGAGTATTATAAATATCGGGTCCTCTGCCGGACTGGTTGGGGCTTGGGGCTTGCATGCCTATAGTGCAACAAAAGGTGCAATAATTCAACTAACTAAAAGTATGGCTGGACAGTACGCTATGGAAAATATTAGGGTTAATGCACTTTGTCCTGGTGCTACTAAGACTCCATTATTAGATAAGGTGGACCAAGAATTTATTAAAATGATACCAATGCAAAGAATGGCGGATCCTATTGAAATTGCTAAGGGTGCAGTTTATTTAGCTAGTGATGATTCTAGTTTTATGACAGGTGCTAATTTAGTTATCGATGGTGGTTTTACTGCAGTTTAGAAGGAGTAAGTTATGAGTGTGTTTGAAGTTTTGATGTTGTTATGTTTTGGTGCTGCTTGGCCGTTTTCAATCTACAAGTCATATAAGTCCAAAACTAACAATGGGAAGAGTATAATTTTCCTTCTAGTGGTTATGACAGGATATTTGTCAGGGATATTGCATAAGATGTTTTATAGTTATGATCCTGTGATTTTTCTATATGCTATAAACTTTATTATGGTAGGAACTGATGCAATATTGTGGTTTAGAAATGGTAGGTTGGACAGAATTAATTGTAGTGAAGTGATGGAGAAATAAAAATAATGGTTAGTGGTATATATTTTAAAACGATTATTGGTAAATTTGGAATGATGGAAAATGAAGGCAAGATAGTAGGAGTTCTACTGCCTGGGGAGAAGTTTCCTGAAGGTGTAGAAATTTTGGAGACACCCCTATTGTTAGAAGGCGTCAGACAGATTGAAGCCTATCTCGACGGAGAATTAAAAGAATTTACTATTCCTGTTGCATATATGGGGACTGACTTTATGAAGAAGGTTTGGACTGCCTTATTGGATATTCCTTATGGACAAACAAGAAACTATATGGAGATTGCCGAAACTGTTGGTAATAAGAAGGCTGCTAGAGCTGTGGGCTTAGCCAATAATCGTAATCCTCTGCCAATTATCATACCTTGTCATAGAGTTATTGGGAAAAATGGCAAGATGGTTGGTTACAGGGGAGGATTAGGTATCAAGCAGCAATTATTGGAGCTGGAAAGAATTGTGTGTGATAATGAAAAGTAAGGCTATAAGGAAACTGCTTTTTAAATTAGGACTTGGTATAATTGCAACATTGATTATTGGGGTTATAGGTTTTTATATTTATACCTTGGACTATTATAGGGCTGATGGGCTTGCTATGAATACAACAATAACAAAATCCTATGAGAATTTTTATGTTTTTAGCCCCGCTGAAGAAAATGATTTAAACACTGGTTTTATTTTCTATCCTGGAGGCAAGGTTGAAGCAATAGCTTATGCTCCTTTAATGAAAAAACTTGCTGATAGTGGTTTGACTGCTGTTTTGATAGAAATGCCTTTTAATCTGGCAGTTTTTGATACTGATGCAGCTGATAATGTTCTGGTTGAATTGGTGGGTATTGATAATTGGTTTATTGGAGGTCATTCCCTGGGCGGTGCGATGGCTAGTAGTTATCTTGAAAAGACAGATTATGAATATAGGGGTCTAATACTTTTAGGAGCTTATCCTCTTGGTGAGGTGAAGGTTCCAATGTTGGCTATGGCTGGAAGTGCTGATGGAATAATAAATCAGGAAAAACTTGAGACTATAGAAAACCCAACTATTATCCAAGGTGGTAATCACGGTAATTTTGGTAATTATGGTTCTCAAAAAGGTGATGGCAAAGGTACTTTAAGCTGGGAAGAACAACAAAATATTACAGTTGAGGCTATTTTAAAGTTTATTAATAATAATTTGTAGGTGGAAAGGTGGTTGTACTAGTTTGAAGATTATCTTATCCCCTAGTAAGACTCAAAGTCTTTCTTGTCCGATGGTTGGTTATAATAAGGAATTATTCAATAAAGAAAAGAGTCTGAATTTATTTTCTATTTTAAGGGTAATGGATAAAATTGAATTAGGCAGGCTATTTAAGATAAAGGGTAAGCTTCTTGATTATACTTATGACTTATATCAGGGTTTTGATGTTTCTGGTAAAAGGTTTGATCCAATCAATTGTTATGACGGGGTAGTCTATGAAGCTCTTGGACTTAGAAATTTTACTGATCAACAAAGAAAATTTCTAGAAGAGCATCTAGTTGTGTTATCAGCAATGTATGGAATCTTAGAACCAGGAGTGGGTATTTGGCCTTATCGACTTGATTTTAAGACTAGACTTTTGAATATTGATTTGTATGAATATTGGCAAGATGAGGTGCTGGAATATTTCAGAGATATTGATATTATTATAAATCTGGCATCGGAAGAGTTTAGCTCAATCCTTAAACCCCTTAAGAAAAGGATGTTGAATATTCATTTTATAGAAGATGATGATAGGGTTTTGAGCTATAGAGTCAAGAAAGCCAGAGGATTAATGGCTGATGAAATAGTTGCAAAGATGTTGACTGAAGCAGCTGATTTAAAGTCCTTGGTTGTTGACAATTATATATATAATGAGATTAAATCTAATTCTAATAACTACTTCTACAAAAAGGGAGGGACTATTCGATGAAAAAATTATTGTCTGTATTTTTAATTTTGGCTTTTTTAGTATTAGCTGTTGGTTGTGGTGCTAGTGTCAATGAGTCAAGTGGGGTTAGTTCAGGTGATTATGAGGCCTCTGAAGATGGTAAGTCTGTCACTGGTGAAAACCTGGTGCCTAAGGCTGATAGTGATTTTTCCATGGATAAGATAATCCGTAATGGTACAATAAATCTTTATACCGATGATTATCAAAATACTATAGGTAAAATTACATCTTATGTAACTGGTATAGGTGGTTTCATTCAATCTTCAAATGATGGCTATGTTGATAGTAATAATTTAGCCTTTGGTAGTAGTGGCTTTATGGTGTTGCGAGTCCCTTCCGTGAAGTTTATGGACTCTATGGAGGAGATTAAGTCCTATGGTCGTCCTGTTGGGTCAAGTACCAACACGGAAAATATTACTGGGACGTATCAAGATGTTGAAAGTGAACTAAAAAGTTTGAGGATTGAGGAAGAAAGATTGTTAACTTATCTTTCTAAAGCAGAAAAAATTGAAGATATGTTAACTATTGAAAAAGAATTAACAAGGGTAAGAACTGAGATTAATTCAAGAGTTTCTATTTTAAATAATTATGATAAGCTAGTAGCTTTTTCCACTATCACTATTAATTTGACACAGAGTAAGTCAGCAACTGGCAATATCGAGTCTCCATTTTCTGATTTTGGCTTAAAAATCAGTAGTGGATTTGCTTCTTCAATTAATTTGTTGTTGAATATTCTGGCTGGTTTAATTTTAGTTATGGTTAGGTTATTGCCTTTCTTGATTATTGTAGGAGTTGTATTGCTTATTTTGTGGTTTATTATGAAAAGAAATAGAAAGTAGAAAGAGGTGTTTTAATGTATGGAGTTAAGATTACTGTAGAGTCAGTTGGAGCAGTTCCTTGTGGTTCAGGCTTGCAGGTTGGTGATAGTTGGTCCATTAATGCCAAGAACGGAAGTTTGGTTATGGAGGATTTTAATGGATGTTGTCCTGAACTTTTGAATACTGTATTGCCTCATTGTTTGGTTATGGCTCTTGATGGGAAGATGTCTTGGGAGATTGATGGTAAATGTACTAGTTGTTGTCCTGATCCTAATAGTATGGTTATTGTTAGTATGGAAAGAATACCTGAAATAGGGTAATATTTAAAAAAACTTGCAATTCAAGAACATTTGTGTATAATTAGTGATACATTATTTTATATGCAAGGAATTAATGATTTCACTAATCTTGGAGGTAATGGAATGGTTAAGAAAACTATACTGATTGTTCTTGTTTTAGCTATAATTTCTGGCGGGACTGTATTTGCCTGGGACAAGTTAAGTTCAAAGCAAAAAGTTGATGATTCGAAAATGATTGAACAAGAGAAGGAAGAATATAAAAGCCCGACGACACAAAATAGGATTATTGAGACTATTAATCCAGCTAATCCAAATGAGATTAAAAAAGAATGGACTGGCAAGGATGGCTTGACTTATAAGTTGGAAGCTTTAAGAAATGAAGACGGAACCTATAGTGGTAGTCTGAGAGGCTTAAATATGTATGATGGATTTATTGAATTTAATTTCAAGTTTGATGAGATATCACAAAGTGGCTTAGATAATTTGTTTGATAAGTAATTGTAAATAAAAAAGGTTGTCATTAGACTGAACTAGTAAAATAAAAGTAGAGATGAAAAAGAATATTCATTTCTACTTTTTTTGTTACAATAAAATCATAGAAAGGAAGTGATTCAATGGGAAGACCAAAAGGTGGAAAAAATAGAATATGGACAAAGGAAGAAAAGCTTAGAATTGTAAGAAGATATTTAGATGAAGGAATTGGCCAGGGACCACTTGCAAAACAAGAAGGGATTTCTAATGGACTAATCAATACCTGGATAAAGAAATATTTAACAGATGGAGATATTGGTCTAGAGAATAAAAGAAAAACTGGCAACCCATTTGCTGCACTATCAACAAGTAAGTCTCTGAATGAGTTAGACCGGCTGAAACTAGTAATAGCAAAACAAGAAATAGAGATAGAACGATTAAAAAAAGGATATCTGGTGAAAGGAGATGGTGCAAAAAAGGCATTCGTTACTTTAAAAGATCAGAATACGAAATAGTAGAAAAACTAAGTTCTAAATATAACGTTAGTTTTCTTTTTAATATAATGGATATCAATCCATCAGGATACTACAAATGGCTGAATAGAAAAGATGATAAAAACAGATACGAGTTTAAAAGAGATATGCTTATGGACATAATTAAAACAACCCATATAGAGCATAAATCATATGGCTATCATAGAATAGCCAATGTGATTAGAAATAACTACGACATTGAATTCTCAGATAATCTTATTCATAAATGTTGTAAGTTTGCTGGAATAAAATCAAAAGCTAGAAAATATAGATTTAGGAAAATTGGAGAAGAGAACTTACTTTACCCTAATCTTGTATATAACAAGTGGAATGCAAACAAACCATTAGAACTTGTAGTATCAGATATGACATGCATAAACCATAGAGGTAGACTCTATGAATGGCCTTATCTTCTAGATACATTTAACAATGAAATAATATCTCACAAAATTTCAAAAAACCGAGGAGATAGGATTCCATATTTTGGATGTTTAGAAGATCTAAAAAAAATACTAGACAGAAGACAACAGAAATACCCTGTAATTTTACACACAGATCAAGGTGGTGTCTATGCATCAAGAGCCTTCAATGATGCTCATAGAAACTATGAAATAATTCGTTCAATGTCGAGGTCTGGGACCCCAACAGATAATCCAATAATTGAATCAATCAATGGCTGGATTAAAGAAGAAATGAAGGTTGACTTCAATTTAAATGGACATAACAATCTATCAGAATTCTTAGAAATGTTTGTTAAGTACTACAATGAAGAGCGACCTGCTTATGCTCTTCAATACAAAAGCCCCAAACAATATCGCATTGAAAGGGGCTTTATCTAGTATTCTTTTTA
>JBGSJN010000056.1:0-8652 GCA_041741995.1 Bacillota bacterium | reverse complement strand
CATACTAATACCAGCAGCGTTTTTGGTAGGGATTTCTAGAATATATCTTGGATATCATTACCCCAGTGATGTTTTAGGTAGCATGGCAATTACCTTTATTACATATCAGATAATAGTTTTTATAAGATTTTAAAAAAAAATAAAAAAATTTATTGACTTAATTCTTTAGATGTTGTATTATTCAGTTAGTAAAATTAAATCATACCTATTGTATATGTCGATAATATGGTTCGGCGTTTCTACAGGATCCGTAAATATCCTACTACAAGAACAATTCTTTTATTTGAGTTGTTTTTGTAGCAGGATATTTCTTTTTGAAATATTTTTAAGGTATGTCACAGTCCAAATTGCAAAGGGAATAACCACTCGGCCATAAGTGGTTATTTTTCTTTGTCTAAAATGGCATTAGTGAGTATAAAATCCCAGGTCCTTTCAAGTACCTGTTGTCTTTCCATTTCATTATGGAGCTCATGGAACATACCAGGCCATTTTATATATTCTAGATTATTATTGCAGCATGATGCAAAGTTCTCGATTGCCTTTAAATCAACTACATTATCAAGTTCGGCGGACATTAAAAGGGTGGGAGTAGTAAGCAACTGTGGATTGTTCAAAATAAATAAACCAGACTCCATTACCCCCCTAGCCATAGTAGTGGATATATGATTATGATATAAACCAGCAGAATTTACTTCCTTTAAATGATCCCTGTCATGGGATAGGTATCCTATCTTAGCTTTAATACTAAAACCTGGACCAAGTACTCTTTCCATAATTTTTACTAAAAAGATAGGAGTCTCCTTATATAACTTCAACCATGGACTAGAAATTATACTAGCAGCGATATTGTTATTACTTCTAGTCATTAAATAACGAATGGCAATATTTCCACCCATACTATGTCCATATAGCACTACAGGTTTACCACTTTGTTCTTCATAGATTTTTTTCATGATGAAATCAACATCATCTAAAAAAGAACTGTATGAATCAATTACCCCTCTTTTACCAGGGGTCAGACCATGACCTCTTTGATCATGAATATAGAAGGCAGCACCTTGACTTGTAAAATACTCTGCCAACTTTCTATAACGTTCACCAAATTCTCCAAAACCATGAATTCCCAATATGATTACTCTAGGTTCTATTGAATCAGGTGTATATATATTAAGATTTAATTCCTGTCCATCCAATGCCAAGATTTTAATAGTTTTTTCTTTCATTATTAGTATCTCCCTTACAATCTAATTCCATTATATCAACTCCTACTTCAAAGGCTAGTTATTCTTTACTAAAAAGCTGTTTTTTGCTATAATTTTAGAATGTATATATATAGAAAGAAGGATAAAAGATATGATGTTGAAATTCACAAAAATGCATGGTCTAGGCAATGACTATATCTATATCAACGGCTTTAAGGACCATATTGAAAATCCAGGAGCTTTATCAATAAAAATCAGCGACAGGCATTTTGGTATTGGTTCAGATGGAATTGTAATGATTTTACCATCAGATACTTGTGATTTCAGAATGAGAATGTTCAACAATGATGGTTCTGAAGCTGAAATGTGCGGGAATGCCAGCAGATGTGTTGCTAAATATGTTTATGACAATAAAATGACTGAAAAAAAAGAAATAACTCTAGAAACCTTAGCTGGGGTAATGGTTCTTAATATGCAGGTGGTTGATGGTATTGTTGAGACGGTTACTGTAAATATGGGGCAGCCAATACTAGAGACAAAAGATATACCAGCAATATTCCCCCAAGATAGAGTGATTAATGAAGCTATTGATGTTAATGGCACATCATATAATGTGACATGTGTTTCTATGGGAAATCCCCATGCAATTACCTTTATTGAAGATGTTGACACATTTGATATTCATGGAGTAGGTAGACTGATTGAGAATCATGAAATGTTCCCAAGAAGAATAAACACTGAATTTGCACAAATTGTAGATAGAAATACTATTAAAATGAGAGTCTGGGAAAGAGGCTCAGGTGAAACATTAGCATGTGGTACCGGTGCAAGTGCAACTTTGGTTGCTGCAGTCCTAAATAATCTAACTGATAGAAAAGCCAAGTTGATTCTAATAGGTGGAGATTTAGAAATAGAGTGGAATGAAACTGATAATAATGTTTATATGACTGGACCTGCAACAACAGTATTCCAGGGCGAAATAGAAATTTAAGGAGTAAAGAAATGATTAAAGTTAACGAGAATTTTTTAAAGATCAAGAACAACTACCTATTTTCTGATATTGCAAAGAGGGTCAATGCCTTTTCTAGTGAAAACCAGGACAAGAAAATAATTAGACTAGGAATAGGTGATGTTACAAGACCCTTGAGTCCGACAATTATCACTTCTCTTCATGAAGCAGTTGATGAAATGTCCAAGATTGATACTTTTAAAGGTTATGGACCTGAGTTAGGATATGATTTTCTAATAGAAAAAATCATTGATAATGAGTTTAGACCAAGAGGGATAGAATTAGATAAGGATGAAGTTTTTATCAGCGATGGCTCTAAGTCTGACACTGGAAACATCGGAGATATCCTTGGTGTTGATAATAGGGTAGCTATCACTGATCCAGTTTATCCTGTATATTTAGATACTAATATTATGGCTGGCAGAGAAAATATTACTTATCTGCCTTGTAATAAGGAAAACAATTTTGTTCCTGCACTTCCAGAAGAGAAGGTAGATATGATTTATCTATGTCTACCAAATAATCCAACTGGTACAGTTTTGACTAAGGAACAATTAAAAGTCTGGGTTGATTATGCAAGAGAAAATAAGTCTTTAATATTATTTGATGCTGCTTATGAGGCCTTTATCACTGAAGATAATATCCCACATAGTATCTATGAAATTGAAGGGGCCAAGGAAGTGGCTATTGAATTCAGAAGTTTTTCTAAAAAAGCCGGTTTTACTGGTACTAGATGTGCCTATACTGTAATTCCTAAGGAACTTAAGGGCTACACCACTATTGGTGAACCTGTATCTATAAATCAACTATGGAACAGAAGACATTCAACAAAATTTAATGGAGTTCCATATATTGTTCAAAAAGCTGCTGAAAGTGTATATACTGATAGTGGAAAAAAAGAAGTAGCGGACATCATTAGTTACTATATGGAAAATGCCAAATTGATTAAGGCTGGACTTGGTGCTGTTGGTATAGAAACCTTTGGTGGAATCAATGCTCCATATATCTGGTTGAAAACACCGAATAATTTGCTATCATGGGATTTCTTTGATGTTCTGTTAAATCAATTAAACATTGTTGGTACTCCTGGTGTTGGTTTCGGTCAAAATGGTGAAGGTTACTTCAGACTAACTGCCTTTGGAAGTAGAGATAACACAATAGAAGCTATGGAAAGATTTAAAAAACTTTCTTTATAGAAAGGTGATAAATGTTAAATTTTCTAATTAATATCTTTATCAAGGATAAGGATAATATTCAAGATAATAAGGTGAGAGAGCACTATGGCCTTCTTGCGGGGATGGTAGGCATTATCAGCAATTTATTCTTAGTGGTATTGAAAATTACCATAGGACTGATAATCAATAGTCTGGCTGTTGTAGCAGATGGACTTAATAATTTATCTGATTCAGTATCTTCTCTTGTTTCTCTTATCAGCTTTAAGATATCAAATAGACCGGCTGATAAGGATCATCCATTTGGACATGGAAGGATTGAGTATGTCGCAGCTTTAATAGTTTCCTTCCTCATTCTACTCGTTGGTTATGAGATATTGAAACAGTCAATTGGTAATATAATAGATCCTCAAACTTTGGAGTTCGATCCATTGTTAATAGGGTTTTTAATATTATCAGTTTTTATTAAAGTCTGGCAGATGTTGGTTAATAAAAAAGTAGGAGTGAAGATTAACTCTGAGGCACTTATTGCAACATCAACAGATAGTAGAAATGATGTTTTAGTTACTAGTGGTATGATTACTGCTATTATTATCTCATTTTTATTTAATATCAATCTTGATGGTTATATTAGTTTGTTGATTGGTATTTTCATTCTTTATAGCGGTGTGAATATTGGCAGGGGTGTTGTGTCTGTCTTAATGGGACAATCAATCAAGAAGGAAGATGCTGATAAAATAAAGGCGGCAGTCTTAAAGTATGATGGCATTCTTGGAGTTCATGACCTTATTAGCCATACTTACGGACCGACTTATAGTATGGTTTCTCTTCATGCAGAAGTGGCAGAGGATGTTTCTATTGAAGTTTCTCATGAGTTGATTGATAAGATAGAACGTGAAGTTGGAGAAGAACTTGGTATTTTTATTGTAATTCATATGGATCCAGTGACTATGAATGATGAAAGATTAGAAAAATTGAAGTTAGTAGTAGCAGATGTCCTGAAAAATTATGAGGGAGAACTCTCTGCTCATGATTTCAGACTTGTAGATGGTCATGATCAAATAAACTTTATCTTTGATGTAGAGTTGCCTTTTGGTTTTGATGAATCCCTAAAACCAGATTTAGAGAAAAAGTTGATTGAAGAAATCAAGAGAATAGATTCAAGATACAATATGGTTGTTAATATGGAGTATAGCTTTATAGGTTAGTTAAAAAGTAATAGTAATAGTAATAAACAAAAGAGCAGTTCAATTGTGAACTGCTCTTTTTATATTACATACAAATTTTTTAAATAATAACTTATAAAAATAAATATTTATTTATTTTTTCTATTTACGCTTTTTGCTCTCATATTGTTGTCTAGAATTTTCTTTCTGATTCTAATGTTCTTTGGCGTTATTTCTACCAATTCATCATCTTCAATCATTTCAATTGATTGCTCAAGTGAAAGAGATCTAGGAGGACTTAACTTCAATGCTTCATCAGCACCAGAAGAACGCATATTAGACAAATGTTTTTGTTTACAGACGTTAATGGCAATATCTTCACCACGTGAGTTTTCCCCAACGATCATTCCTTGATAAACTTCCACTCCAGAGCCTATAAATAGGGTTCCTCTGTCCTGGGCATTGAATAAGCCATAGTCGGTGGAGGTACCAGATTCAAAAGCAACCAGCACACCTTTTTTCCTAGTTTGGATTTCACCCTTAGCAGGAGCATAACCAATAAAGATATGATTTAAAATACCATTACCCTTTGTATCAGTCAAGAACTCACCACCATAACCAATTAAGCTTCTAGCAGGAATTTCAAACTCAAGTCTAGTATAACCTTTATTGCCAGTACTCATATTCTTAAGCTCTGCTTTTCTTAGACCAAGTTTTTCCATAACGACACCCATGAACTCTTCAGGAATATCAACTATCAATTCCTCCATTGGCTCATGTCTGACACCATGAATATCCTTATATATTATTGAAGGTTTAGAAACCATAAACTCATAACCTTCACGTCTCATAGTTTCAATTAGAATTGATAAGTGTAACTCACCACGACCGGAAACTTTAAAACTTTCTTTAGAATCAGTTTCTTCAACTCGAAGACTTAAATTTGTTTCAACTTCCTTTTGTAAACGGTCATTTAAATGTCTTGAAGTAACAAAATCACCTTCAATACCAGCAAAAGGGCTGTTATTTACAGAAAAAGTCATAGAAACAGTAGGAGCATCAATGTCAGTAAAATCAACAGGCATGAAATTAGCAGTTTCACCAATAGTTTCACCAATATTTAAATCCCCTAATCCAGAGATGGCAACAATATCACCAGGATCTCCACTTTCTACTTCAGCTTTGTCCAAACCGTTAAAAGTAAAAATCTTACCAATTTTAGCTGTTCTATTATCATCAGCAGTACCAACAGTAACAGACATACCCTTTTTAGGTCTTCCTTGGCTGATTCTACCTAAAGCCATACGTCCCAAATATTCATTACCCTCAATATTAGAGATAAGAATTTGAAGTGGTTCGTCTTCATGTGATGAAGCAGGTTCTATAGTATTGATTATAGATTCAAATAAAGGCTTCATATTGGTACCTTCAACATTTATATCCATAGTGGCTATACCTTTTTTAGCAGAGGTAAAGACAACAGGGAATTCCAGTTGATCATCATTAGCTTCAAGTTCTATGAACAAGTCGATTACCTTATCGATACTCTCTAATGGAGTAGAGCCAGGTCTATCAATCTTGTTAATTACGACTATAGGTTTGAGGTTGGCTTGCAATGCTTTTGATAATACAAATCTGGTTTGAGGCATAGGACCCTCAAAGGCATCTACTAAAAGAAGAATACCATCAACCATTGATAATACTCTTTCAACCTCACCACCAAAGTCAGCGTGTCCAGGTGTATCAACAATATTGATTTTAATATCTCCATAATTTACAGAAGTATTTTTAGAAAGGATTGTTATACCTCTCTCTTTTTCTAAATCATTTGAGTCCATAACCCTTTCATCGACAACTTGTCTTTCAGTAAAGGTTCCGGATTGTTTTAATAGTTCATCCACTAAAGTGGTCTTGCCATGGTCTACGTGTGCAACTATAGCAATATTGATAATTTTCTTCATATTTACTCCTTAATTCTATCTTTTCACAAAAAAAACCTTTAACTTAAGTTAAAGGCTAACTTGGTGCCCCCGGGCGGAATCGAACCACCGACACGAGGATTTTCAGTCCTCTGCTCTACCGACTGAGCTACAGGGGCAATCTTGGTGATCCATCCGCGACTCGAACGCGGGACACCCTGATTAAAAGTCAGGTGCTCTACCGACTGAGCTAATGGATCATTTAACGAATACGCAAGAACCATTATACAAAAGATCTCAGTCGGTGTCAATGAAATTAGCTAAAATAAGTCAATTATGGTGATAGTTTCGTCTCTTTTTGGACCTACAGCGATAATAGCTATAGGAACATCGACTAATTCCTCTAATTTTTTCAAGTAAGCTTTAGCATTTTCAGGTAGTTCATTATAGGTTTTTATGCCAATAGTTGAACTATCCCAACCTGGTATTTCCTCATAAATTGGCTTGGCTTTTGAAAGTTCTGCCAAAGTTGGAGGGAAGTTTTTAGTAACAACACCATCAATTTCATATGCTGTACATATTTTTATAATCTTCAATGAATCTAAAACATCAAGCTTAGTAACAGCCATATGAGTAAGACCATTGATATTGGCAGTATAATTCATTAAAACAGCATCAAACCAACCACATCTGCGTTTTCGGCCTGTTGTTGTGCCAAATTCATGACCAACTGTACCAAGAAGATCACCAACTTCATCAAATAACTCTGTTGGGAATGGACCTTCACCAACTCTAGTTAGATAAGCTTTGGTAACCCCTAGAACTTTGTCGATTTTAGTTGGACCTACTCCAGTACCTACAGCAGCATAACCAGCAGTAGGGTTTGAACTAGTAACAAAAGGATAAGTTCCATGGTCTATATCAAGAAGTGTGCCTTGAGCACCTTCAAATAATACCTTGTCACCTATTTTAAGATAGTTATTTAGAATTACTGAAACATCATCAACATAAGGAGCCAATAATTCTCTATAGCCCATGAATTGACTGTAAATTTCATCATAATCCAGCAAGGTAGTCTGATCATACAACTTGAACAATGTTCTATTTTTTAAAGTCACATTTTCATGCAACTTGCTTTTAAATGTTTCGACATCCACCAAGTCACAAAAACGTATACCCACACGAGCTATCTTATCCACATAACATGGTCCGATACCTCTTTTGGTTGTACCTATCTTGGCATCACCACGAGCATCTTCTTCAAGACCGTCTAATATCTTATGATAAGGCATAATTATATGGGTATGGCTGCTGATTTTAAGATTATCAGGTGATACTTCAATACCCTTTTCTTTTAAATAGTTCATTTCATCAAGTAGAACCTGTGGATCTACAACAACACCGTTACCAATGATACATTTTGTACCAGGGTAAATTACTCCTGATGGAATCAGATGCAGCTTGTATTCTATATCTCCGACTATTACAGTATGACCAGCGTTGTTTCCTCCTTGGAAACGGGCCACCACATCAGCATGTTCAGCTAGATAATCGGTTATTTTTCCTTTACCTTCATCTCCCCATTGGGAGCCTATTAATACAACAGATGACATATGTTAATCCTCCTCTAAACTACCTTCTATATTAACAAATTTAGTATACTCATTCAAGAAAACCATCTTAACCTTGCCGGTGGCCCCGTGCCTATGCTTACCTATAATGATTTCTGCAGTTTTATCCTCAGCTGCTTCTTCACCATCTGCAGGACTCATAGACTGTCTGTAGATGAAAAGTACAACGTCACTGTCTTGCTCCAAGGAACCTGATTCTCTCAAGTGACTAAGATTTGGTTTCTTGTCAGCGCTTTGTTCGACCGCTCTACTTAACTGGGATAGTGCTACTATTGGGACGTTCAGTTCCCTGGCAAGTAATTTTATGTTTCTTGAAATATCTGAAATTTCTTGTTGTCTGTTATCGTTTTTTCTACCATTACCACCTGATTGCATCAGTTGGAGATAGTCGATTATTATAAGGTCTAGGCCGTGTTCTTGTTGAAGACGTCTGGCTTTGCCTCTGATTTCCATTATATTTATACCAGCGGTATCGTCTATAAAGATTGGTGCTTTTAGAAGCACGTTGGCAGCTGCGGTTAAATCGTCAAATTCACTTTGACTGACTGTTCCT
>JBGSJN010000055.1:0-20780 GCA_041741995.1 Bacillota bacterium | reverse complement strand
ACCGGCTCCGTCTCCAAAAAGAACTGCAGTTCCACGATCAGTAAAGTCCAAGGCTTTAGACATGACCTCTCCACCAATTACCAGTGCATTTTTAACTTTTCCATTTTCCAGGAATTCCTTGGCTACGCTCAAGGCGTACATAAATCCTGAACAGGCTGCACTTATATCAAAAGCAAAAGCATTGATTGCTCCGATTTTTTTTTGTACAAGACAGGCAGTTGAAGGCATGAATGTGTCAGGAGTCATAGTAGCAAAGACAATCATATCAATATCTTCCGCCTTAAGTCCACTGTCTTCCAAAGCCATCATAGCTGCATTAGTTCCTAAATCCGAGGTGTTCTCCCCTTTAGAAAAATATCTGGTTTTTATACCTGTTCGGGAACTAATCCATTCATCATTAGTTTCCATGATGCTTTCGAAAAATTCGTTAGGCACCTGATTATCAGGAACATAAAAACCTGTTCCAATAATTTTTCCGTACATATTTCCTACTTCCCCAATTACTCAAATTTCCCAAAGGCTCTGAATCGTTCATATCTATGATTCAATAATTCTTCCTGACTTAGTAATTGTAATTCTTTAAGCTCTCTTAACATTACATCCTTTATTTTATCTGCTACAAATGTGAAATCCTTATGTGCTCCACCTGCAGGTTCTTCAATTATACCATCAATTACCTTAAGTGCTAACAAATCATTGGCAGTAATCTTCATTACATCGGCAGCTTCTTGAGCTCTTGTGCCATCTTTCCATAGAATGCTGGCAAAACCTTCAGGTGAAAGGACTCCATATATACTGTTTTCCAACATGTATATCTTGTTGGATACTGCTACTGCCAAAGCTCCTCCACTGCCACCTTCACCAATGATGAAAGTCAGTACAGGTACTTTCAAGCCTGCCATTTCCATAAGATTTCTAGCAATTGCTTCCCCTTGTCCTCTTTCTTCTGCTGTAACTCCACAAAATGCTCCTGGAGTATCAACAAAAGTTACAATTGGTCTGCCAAACTTTTCAGCTTGCTTCATTAGACGAAGTGCCTTACGATAACCTTCTGGTGAAGGCATCCCAAAATTTCTATAAATATTATCCTTTGTATCTGTTCCTTTTTGTTCACCAACGACTGTGACGTTCATACCATTAAGGCTGGCAATACCACCTACAATTGCTTTATCGTCACCAAAGTATCTATCCCCATGGAATTCAATGAAGTCATCGAAAATTTCATTGATATATTCAATTGATGTTGGTCTTTTTTGCTCTCTAGAAACTAATACCCTATCCCAAGGTGTCATTTCTTCAACAATTCTTTTTTCCATTTCCAGGATTTTTTCATTTAATTCCTGTATTTGATCTGTAAAATCGATTTTTTCATTACTTTCAATAAGCTTAAGCTCATTAATCTTTAATTTAAGTTCATCGATTTTTCTTTCTTTTTCTTTAATTGTCATCTTGCACCTCCTGGTGAAGAATTAAGATTCTAGATAGAAGTGCCTTCATATCCTTTCGGGCTACGATTGTATCAATGAAGCCTTTTTCCTTTAGAAACTCAACTGTCTGAAACTCATCTGGAAGTTTTTGCTTGATTGTTTGTTCAATAACTCTTTTACCAGCAAAGCCAATTAAGGCCCCTTTTTCACCGATTATAATATCTCCTAGCATAGCAAAACTAGCTGTAACTCCACCTGTAGTAGGGTCGGTTATAACTGCAATGTATAGACCTCCTGCGTCAGAGAATCTTTTGATAGCACTACTGGTCTTGGCCATTTGCATAAGAGAAATTATACCTTCTTGCATTCTAGCTCCACCAGATGCTGTAAAGATAATTAACGGCAACTTTTCAGACATAGCTTTTTCTATTGCTCTAGTAACTTTCTCTCCTACTACACTACCCATACTACCCATCATGAAATTACTATCCATAACTCCAATAACAACTTTAGTATTATCAATAGTACAGGTTCCTGTTACAATTGCTTCAGTAATGCCACTAGATTTTTGATAGCCGGCAATTTTCTCCAGATAACCAGGATAGTCAAGAGTATTGATAGACTTCATGTTTTTATCAATCTCAACAAAGGAGCCTTCATCTGCAATCATCTTCAGTCTTTCAACATTACCTATTCTAAAGTGATGTTCACAATGCTTACATGAATTTAGATTGTCAGCAACTTCTTCTGAATAAAGCTTTTCCCCACATGATGGACATTTTATGAAAAGATTGTCAGGTATGAAAGGAACTTCCTTTTCTACCCTTTCTTCTCTATCCACTTCATTTTGAGGATGTAACTCTATATATTTTAAATTCTTTTTAAATAGATCACCTATTGGCATTTTATTCCTCCATTACAGTGCTTATGAAACTAGTATTGAATTTGCCAAGCTGGTACTCTTTAGTACCTAGAATCTTAAATTGGTAGGCTATATTTGTATCAATACCTTCAATAATGATTTCTCCCAAAGCTCTTTGCATTTTATTTATAGCTTCATCTCTGTCTTTTCCATGAACAATCAATTTGCAGATCATAGAATCATAATATGGCGGTACGAAGTAGCCTGTATAAATACAACTATCTATACGAACTCCATTACCCCCTGGGAAAAACAGTCTTGTTATCAAGCCTGGGCTTGAACGAAAACCTTCTTCAGGTTTTTCTGCATTGATTCTACATTCGATTGCGTGACCGGTTATTTTAATGTCATCTTGAGTGTATTCCAGTTTTTCTCCTGCAGCAATCTTGATTTGTTCCTTAATAAGGTCGACTCCTGTAACCATTTCTGTTACAGGGTGTTCTACCTGGATTCTTGTATTCATTTCTATAAAATAGTGTTTTCCATATTTATCTACTAAAAACTCGACTGTTCCAGCGCTGAAGTAATTAACTGCCTTAGCAGCAATTACAGCATCCTTATAGATAGCCGCTCTCACATCATCACTTATTAATGCTGGAGATTCTTCAATCATTTTCTGGTGCTTTCTTTGGATAGAGCAGTCTCTCTCTCCAAGATGAATAGCATTACCGAATTTATCAGCTAGAACCTGTACTTCAATGTGTCTTGGTTCTTCAATAAACTTTTCCAAGTAAATTCTATCATCTTTAAAGGCCATTTCAGCTTCTGATTTAGCTTGGTGATAAGCGTGGTCCAATTCTATTTCGTTATAAGCGATACGCATACCTCTGCCACCACCGCCACCTGAGGCTTTTATCATTACAGGATAGCCTACTTGTTCTCCAAGAACTTTAGCTTCATCCAAACTATTTAATACCCCTTCAGATCCTGGTGATATAGAAACTCCTGCAGCCATCATTATTTCCTTGGCTTTAGCCTTGTTACCCATGTTTTCAATCATCTCAGATGTTGGTCCTATGAAATTGATGTTACACTGTTCACACATTCTTGCGAAAGCTGCATTTTCTGATAGGAAACCATACCCTGGATGAATTGCTTCTGCTCCAGAAAGAATAGTTGCATTAAGTATATTTGAAACATTTAAATAACTATCCTTAGATGGGGCCTTACCTATACAAACTGCCTCGTCTGCAAGTTCCTTATGGAGAGCGTCCTTATCACCTGTTGAATAAACGGCTACTGTTTTAATACCCATTTCTCTGCAGGCTCTTATTATTCTGACAGCAATCTCTCCTCTATTGGCAATCAATATTTTTTTAAACATTATTTTACTCTCACTTTAAATAGTTTTTGGCCGAATTCAACCATATCTTCATTTTTAACTAGGATTTCCAGGATTTCGCCATTTAATTCTGATTCTATTTCATTCATTAGCTTCATAGCTTCAAGAATACATACTACCTGTCCCTCTTCAACCATTGAACCCACTTTTACAAATGGATCTGATGCTGGATTTGAAGCGCTATAATATGTACCTACTATAGGAGAAGTAATATAGGCGATTCCACTTTCTTCCTGTGGCTCTGCTGCTGCTACTCCACTATGTACCGGTACATGAGCTGGTGCTGCTGGTGCATGAGCTGGTGCTGCAGGATGATAAGCTGGTGCACTTTGCATAACAACTTTTGCTTCCTTGGAAATTTCTACCATTCCTTCTTCTGTTTCTACTACTAATTTGCTAATTGAAGATTCTTCAAGTCTGTCAATTAGTATTAAAATATCTTCTAATTTCATTTCATACTCCTTTTATCTGTTTGTTATTATCTTTGTTTCTTTTTAGATTATTCTATAAAGACAAAAAACTCCTAGAATAAATCCTAGGAGAAATTAACATAAAGTTGAGACAACACACTGAAACCAGCTTTGCCTTGGGCAAAGATATTGAATATGGCTCTTTTTGCTACTTCAGCCAAACACCTAATATATAGGGTTGTTTTAAGCAAATCTTTTAGTCTCATGAAAATTCCTCCTTAAAGAAGAATCAGCCTTATTCTCTTGCTTGGTAATAATAATAAATAATAACGATAATTGTTTTAAGCTTTGAGAACATTAACCTACATACTTCTTTATTTGTACAATATTTAGTTTTTCTTATTTAACTATATATTATCAATATGCTATTTTTTTGTATTTTCCCATCACTCCCATCATAATTAAAATAAACCTATACCAACAATTAATCTATTGTTGGTATAAATCACCTCATACTCTATATTCTAAATTCGTTAAATTCTTAATTATCTTCATTTGCTTAATCATTATAGCATATTTTTTATTGTTGAGCATCAATCAAAATTTTTGTTTGTTCAGCATTATATGAACTTCTAACAAAAGGTCCAGAAGCAACGTGCTTAAAGCCCATTTCGTAAGCAACTTTTTCATAGTCCTTAAATAAATCAGGATGGATATATTCAGCTACGGCAATGTGTTTCTTAGATGGTTGTAGGTATTGACCGACAGTCAGAAAATCACAACCGACTTCTCTTAAATCAGCAAACACTCTAACTACTTCCTCTTCTGTTTCCCCTAATCCAACCATCAAACCAGACTTTGTAAAGATTTTAGGATTCATCTTTTTAACGTTAGCCAATAAATCTAGTGACTGTTGATAGTCAGCAATAGGTCTTATAGACTTGAATAAACTTGGAACAGTTTCTATATTGTGATTAATAATTTCAGGTGCTGCAGCTACAATCTTAGCCAGCGCATCTTCATTACCTTGAAGATCTGGTATTAAAACTTCTATGCTTGTACCTTTACTATTTTCTCTAACTTTTTCTATACATTTAACAAATTGATCAGCACCACCGTCTTCCAAGTCATCTCTAGTTACTGATGTTATTACAACATGTCTTAGTTTCAATTCTTTAGTTGCTTTGGCTAAATTTTCAGGTTCACTCAAATCAACACCGGTTGGCTTGCCTTTTTCCACGTCACAGTATCTGCAGCCTCTAGTACAAATGCTACCCAGTATCATGAAGGTTGCTGTACCTTTATTGAAACATTCCATTCTGTTCGGACAGGTAGCTTCCTGACAGACTGTATGTAATGATAGTCCCTTTAAGATTCTTTCTACTTTATTGATATGTTTTGGGTCCTGAAACTTTATTTTTAACCAATCAGGTTTTCTTTTTTCCATTCTTCTACTTCTCCTAACATTTTTTCTCTATCTTCTATATCAAAAGTTATTTTAAAAACTTCTTCTATAGCTTTAATTAGATTTTTTTTTGCTATTTCCATATCTTGTGGTTCTTCTCTTAGTTTTGCCAGAGAAGTAACTCCCTTCCCTATAATACCACACGGGGTAATTACATTGAAGTCTTCAAGGTTAGTATTAACATTATAACCAAAGCCATGCATACTAATACCTCTTTTTATAGCACACCCAAGTGCTGTTAGTTTTTCATCTCCAACCCAGACTCCTGGATATTCTTTTTCCCTATGGGCTTCAATTCCATAGGATTTTTTCATTAGGTGGACGAATATTTCCTCCAATAGAAAGAAGAAGTCCTTTACCCCTTTGCCATAATTGTGAATATTGAAGATGAAGTATCCCACCAGTTGTCCTGGTCCATGGTAGGTAACATCGCCACCACGGTTGATATGTTCTACTTGAAAGCCTAGTTCTTCAAGGTAAATTCTTGGTACCAATATATTGTTGGTATTACCGGAATTACCTATGGTTATGACTTTTTTGTGTTCCAATAACAAGAAGGTATCTTCAATTTTGTTTTCTGTTCTCATTTTCAATAAGTCTTTTTGTAGTTCAAAGGCCAGGGTATATGGCACTTCCCTGCCTAAGTCTATTAATCTAGCCATCTTATGTCACCTTCCTAATCCAATTTATTATAGCAAATTGAAAGCGCAAATAAAAGTTAAAACCTATAAACATTAACTTGACCTATTAAAGTTAAAAATGTTAAACTTAAGAAAATCACAAGAAGGCGGGTATCTTAATGGAAAAACTAAATATCAATAATCAGGATATTTTAGAAACTATATATGAACTGGAAAAAAAAAAGGGCAAGGCAAGGCTTACAGATATAGCCTTAAAGCTTGAATTTTCCAAATCTAGAACCAATCAGGAAATTAAAAAACTAATATCAATGGGACTTGTTCAAGAAGATAAATACGGTCCAATAGTTCTTACAAAACTAGGTTTATTTGAAGCTGAGCGTATTATGTTCACTCATTTATTGATAAAGACCTTCTTGAAGAATCATCTTGGTCTTGATGAAGATACTTCCGAAAAAGATGCATGTGCAATTGAACATATAATTAGCGAAGAAACTATCAAGGCTATTGTTAGGCATCTTGAAAAGGATTTAGCTAACATTGGTGACTTCAATCTGACTGAAGCTGAGGAGTACCTAGTCAAGAAAAAGAGACTTAGTGAATTAAAAGTTGGTCAAAAAGCTAGAATCTTAAAGATTGAGGGTTTAAGAAGTATTAAAAAACGTATTATGGAATTTGGTATCATCAAGGGGGAAATTATTGAGCTTATTGGAATTGCACCATTTGGTGATCCTTTAAGTTTTAAACTTAACGATTTTAATCTATCACTTAGAATCAAGGAAGCAGATAATGTTATAGTTGAATTAATAGAAGAGGTGTAACATGTTGAGGCACGAAATCGCTCTTATTGGTAATCCAAACAGTGGCAAGACGACAATTTTCAATATCTTAACTGGTTCTAATGCCAAAGTAGGTAATTGGCCTGGAGTTACTGTAGAAAAGAAAGAAGGAGCTCTTATTGGTAATCCAAATTATCAAATTGTAGATCTTCCCGGCATTTATAGTTTAAGTGCCTATTCTGACGATGAAAAGGTAGCCAAGAATAGTCTCTTAAAGAAACCGTCTATAGTTGTTGATATACTTGATAGTTCCAATCTTAAAAGAAATCTCTATTTAACCCTACAATTACTGGAAATGAATCAAAATGTAATTCTTGGTCTAAATATAATGGATGTCGCTTTAAAAAAGTATAAAGAAATAAAGCTGGATGTTTTATCAGATTTACTAAATGTACCTGTGGTGCCCCTTGTAGGACAAAAGGGAGATGGTACTGAAGCTTTGATTAATGCTATTGTTAACTACAAGGAACACGAGATAGTAGAGTTTAGATTACCTTATGGTGGAGAACTTGAAGAGCATTTGAAAAATCTAGAAGATTTGTTTTTGGAAAAAAAAGTCGTTATTGCAGGATATACCTATAGGATGCTTGCTATACAAGCTCTTGAAGGTGATGAGGTAGTAAGATCATTACTGAAACCATATGGACTTGATGATTATATCCAAAAGGAAATTGATCATTTAAATAGTATTTTCAAGGATGATCTAGAGATGGTTTTCATTGAAAAGCGTTATGGCTTTATTGAAGGCTTATTAAAGAAGGTACTCGTTAGGAAAAAAACTATAGAGAATTCTATTGGAACTTCTGATAAGGTTGATAAAATTGTCTTGAATCCTATTTTGGGTATTTTTATATTTTTTGGTGTGATGTTTGCACTATTTCAGATAACCTTCTTTTTTGGAGACTACATCAAGAGTTTCTTGGAAATACTATTATCAGGTATTAGTTCTATTATTTCAACATCAGTAAGTAATGATATTTTAGCCTCATTTTTAAATGACGGTGTCTTAAGTGGAGTTGGTACTATAGTAACCTTTCTACCTAATCTTATTTTAATGTTTTTATTATTAACTTTCTTGGAAGATATTGGTTATATGGCCAGAGCGGCTTATTTAATGGATAGGTTTATGAGGTTCTTCGGCTTACAAGGAAAGGCTTTTATTCCACTTATAACAGGTTTTGGTTGTACTGTTCCTGCTGTTATGTCCACCAGAACCTTAGAAAGTAAGTCGGATAGGTTTACTACTATCTTGATAACTCCCTTGATTTCTTGTAGCGCCAGACTTCCTGTATATGTGCTTTTCATTTCTGCATTTTTCCCTGATAATAGGGGGGCTGTCTTATTCTTTGTTTATATAATGGGTATAGTTTTAGCAGTATTAATGGCAAAAGTATTTAGGGTATTTTTCTTTAAGGATGGTGCCGCACCTTTTGTTTTGGAGCTGCCTCCATATCGTATCCCGACAGCTAAGGCCACTTTCATTCATACCTGGGAAAGGGTAAAGGAGTTTCTAACTAGAGCTAGTACTTTAATTTTGGCTATGGTTATTATTGTTTGGGCTCTTTCAATTCTTCCACTAGGTGTGGAATATGGTTCAGAGAATAGTATTATTGGTATTATCGGATCTTTTATAGCTCCAATACTAATCCCTGTTGGTTTTGGTACCTATGAAGCGGCAACTGCTCTAATATCTGGTATTGTCGCCAAGGAGGTTGTTGTTTCTACTCTTGGTACTATTTATGGTGCTGATGGTGGTGGACTTGTAAATATACTGGCAAGTGAGTGGACTAGGTTACAGGGTTTCTCTTTTATGTTGATGAGTGCAATTTATGTTCCTTGTCTGGCAACCCTAGCCACAATCAAGCAGGAAACTAATAGTTGGAAGTGGATGTTTTTTGTAATAGCATATACCTCTGTACTTGGTTATGTGGTTTCATTGGTAGTATATCAATTGGGATCATTACTAGGTTTCTAAATATTTAACAAATCTATATAGTCACTACAAACAAAAAAGCTAGAATCTATAATAGATCCTAGCTTTTATTAATTTTTATTGTAGATATATTTGATAACATTAACCATTTTCTGATTATCGGGGTGTAAAGCAACTTGTTTTTCAAGATTTTAACAAATAACTTTCTTCGTAGATTTTTAAGTGAATTTCTATAATATTCATATGAACCATTACCCTTATTAAAAACTTCTGCTAATAAATGACCACTTTCCAGAGCATAGCTTATCCCCTCTAATGAACTAGGACTGACAAATCCAGCAGCCTCACCTATAAGGAAAATATTACCATTTCCATAACATAGTTCCTTAACTGACCTGGGACTTGAGACCTGACATACTTCCCTATCAATTAATTCTCCAAATATATGACCCTCTCTAATCATTTTGTCCTTTAACTTTTGAAAACTCACCTTACTATTTAATATAGGAAATGCTGCTCCAAAAATTTTATAGGTTCCCTTATAGTTTAACCAACCATATGAATCAGTAATTTCTTGATCAAAAATTGTCATATAACAAGGCGACTTTTCTTCAGTCCTATACCACTCTTGGATGCACACATACTTTCTAATAGTTCTGTCAGGAAAAAATGTTTTTCTTACCAACGACTTAGAGCCATCTCCACCTACAATATATTTACCCGATATTATATGCTCTTTTCCATCAAGGATATAACAAACATGAAATATATTATCTTTTTTTTCAATACTTTTCACAACAGCTTTATCTATAATTTCTACATTTTTATTTGCATTCCCCATAATCCATCTGTCAAATAAACTTCTATCCATATTCATATAGAAACGTTGATAATATCTATCTAGATCAATCCTCAAGTCTCTTGCTTTAACTGAAAATATTTGTGGATCAACTAGAACACTTAATGGTAAGGATAAATTCAACTCTGCAAGTTTTTTTTGAGCATCTGGTGCAAGAAGTCCACCGCATGGTTTATTAAAGCCACCTCCATTAATGTTTTTTTTATCAATGCAAATTGTCTTGTAATGACCTTCAGTTAACTCTTTAAGAAATATAGAACTTGCTGGGCCCATCCCAATAACGATGATATCATATATATTATCTTTATTCATTTTTACTCCAGACATTTATATTTATTTTATCTATATTATACAATATGCAGTTCTAGAAAAACAATATAGCTAACATTTCCTACTATATATATAGTAGGAAATTATATAAATCAAAACAAAAGAAGCAAGTTTAACAAACCTGCTTCTTAACATTTGTTTTAGTTTTATTCTATTTTTAATACTCTTAACTAATTAACTACATACACTTTTAAAGTTCTTCTACCAAATTGTATACACTCATCATAAGTATCCATGAATATATCCAATTGGCTTCCATGCCCTATTCTATCCTTGACTACAAAATAGCCATAACCTTCAATGTAGATTTTAGTTCCTAGAGGAACTAAGTTGCATGCAACAGCACCTTCATAAGGTTTTTCACCACTTGCCATGTTGTTTCCTGTGTGAGTATAAGCTGTACTGCTTAAAGCTCCTAGATACTTCATATTACTTGGTTCAGGATTAGTTGGTGTCGGCGTTGGTGTACTTGTAGTTGTTTTTGTTGGCGTACTAGTTGGAGACTTTGTCGGAACCATGGTTACTTTACTAACCAATATGTTCTCTTCTGCTTTAGTTATTGCTAACTGAGCTGCTTCTGCTGCTGCCTTTTCTTTAGCAATTTTAGCCTGTTCCACTGCTCTTTCGGCTGCTTCCTTGGCTTTTAAATCTTCCATTTTTTCTATTTCTTCTTGATTCTTTGCTATATTAAATTGTTCTTCTAGTATTCTAAGCTTATTATTTTCAGCTTCGATATACTTTTGATTGGCTTCTGATGCTCCTGTATAGGATACTGCACCTACCAACGACATTGCTCCAAACAAAACAGTAAATAAGATTAATTTTCTCAATTTACTATTCTTACTCGCCAAACGAAAAGTTCGTTTGCGTAACATAGGGTAAAGTCCTCCATTTTTATTTAATTTATATGAACTTCATCATTATAGCATCATTGAAAATATTTTGCAAAACTTTTGCTAATACCGGCTATTTTCCTTGACATAAAAGGTACAATTTTTATATAATTGATGAGAGTATGCACACATATGTAATTATATGAACTGGCAAAACAGTTCATTTATTATTTAAACAGCTTAAGGAGGCTAAAAACAAATGAAAAGAACATTTCAACCAAACAGAAGCAAGCAGAGAAAAACAAGTGGATTTCTAATTAGAATGAGCTCTGCTGGAGGCAAAAACGTAATCAGAAGAAGAAGAGCAAAAGGCAGAAAAGTACTAACAGTATCTTAATATGCTTAAAAAAAGGCTACGTTTAAAAAGGAACAAAGAGTTTACCTATATATACAGAAAGGGATTTAAATTAAAAGGCCGCTATTTTATAATCTATGCCCTAAGAGGCAGTAAAGAAATGAAAATCGGCTTTTCTCTTTCTAAAAAGGTAGGCAATGCTGTTATCAGAAATCTCTATAAGAGAAGATTACACGAGATATTCAAAGACTTACTTCCTGGTATGAAACTTAATAAGTATGTTATAGTCGCTAGTCCCTATATCAAGGATGCTAGCTACCAGGAATTAAAAGAAGATATTCTGACAACATTGGAAAAAAGCGATTTTATTGTTCTGAAGGAGGTCGACGGTGAATATAACCGAGATACTAATTAAACTACTTGAGTTTTTTCACGATTTCTTTGGCAGCTATGGCTTGGCCATATTCATGGTGATACTAACAATTAAGTTAGTTCTATTTCCATTGACACTTTACAGCCAAAGATCAATTTTAAAAACCCAAAAGATTACACCACTACTTAACGAGATACGTGAGAAGTACAAAAATGATATGGAAAAACAATCAAAGAAAATAACTGAACTATATGCAGAACACAATCTGTCTATGTTCTCTCCTTTGATGAGTCTAGTACCAATCTTCTTGACTTGGCCTGTAATCATCGCCATCTTTAACTTATTGCAAAATTATTTTAAAGACCTGGGAGCCAGTTTCCTATGGATAAGCGATATTTCAGAAAAAGGCCATTTGGAAATTGCAATACTAGTTGCCTTGATGCAAATATTGTCAATGTACATAAACTCTAAGACCATGAACACCAACCAACCTAAATCAATGCTATATATTACAATGGGTCTTTCAGTATTCATTGGTTACTTGGCATATACTTATCCTGTAGCTTTAGGAATATATTGGTTTTCATTCAGTTTGATAGGTATAGTAGAACAACTACTAATAAAAAAAGTATTTTTAAGAAAGCATGTTGATGAAATCAACGCTATGAAAAAATAAAAGGAATCTAGGTGAATTAAATGAACTTTAAAGGTAAAACTGTAGAGGAAGCAATAGAAAACGCCTTGAATTCCCTCGGAGTAAGCAAGGATGAATTAGAAATAATAGTCATCCAACAACCAAGCAGAGGTATTTTGGGCATAGGTCAAAAGGATGCAAAGATTCAAGTTTCCCTTAAGGAAACACCTATTGAATCCATCATTGAAGATGTAGTTGGAACAAGTCCGGTTCTAGAAAAAACAGTTTTAGAACCAGATGATAGTCCTGAAAAGAAAAAGAAAATTGAGAAGGCTACAGCCTTTCTAGAAGAAATGATAATTACCCTTGGCTACCAAGTGGAATACTTTATCAGAGAAGAAGAAAACTTTGTTATCATAAATCTTAAAGGCAAAAATGCAGGCAAGTTAATTGGAAAAAGAGGAGAAACACTCTATGCAATCCAATATATAGTCAATATTGTAGCTAATAGAAATTATGATACAAATCTTAAATTCCTTATCGATATTGAAGATTTCAGAATCCAAAGGGAAAGAACACTGACAAACCTGGCTAATAAGCTTGCAAGACAAGTAAAGGAAGAAGGAAAGCCAGTAAGTTTAGAACCAATGAATCCACTGGAACGAAAAATTATCCATATGGCTTTGCAAAAAGATAACAGTATTGTTACAACCAGCGAAGGCGAAGAAGGTCACAGACATATTGTAATATCATTAAAAGCTCAGGATTAACTGAGCTTTTTTTTTAAACGGAGTTAGAAGAATGTTCAAAAATTATACTATAGCCAATATTATTACACCACTAATCGAATGTGGTATTGGCATAATAAGAATAAGTGGAAATGAAGCCTTTGTGATTATTGATAAGATGTTCAAGGCTTATAGTTCCAGTTATATAAAAAAAGAGAGTCATAAAGTATACCTTGGTACAATACATAATGAAAATGGAGATAAGCTCGACGAAGTACTGGTTCTATTATTAAAGGGGCCAAATTCCTTTACTGGAGAGGATACTGTCGAGATTCATTGTCATGGCAATCCCTTCATACTCCAAGAAGCTATGAAAGTAATATTGAAAAATGGTGCCAGAAAAAGTGAAGCAGGTGAGTTCACAAGACAAGCTTTTCTAAATGGAAAACTTGATCTGACTCAAAGTGAAGCTATACTAGATACAATCACAGCAAACAATCAAAAGGCCCTAACATTATCACTTAACCAACTTGAAGGTAGCTTAAAAAACAAAATAGGCGCTCTCAAAGAAGACTTAATTAGCATCATCGCCTATCTAGAAGCAACGATTGACTTCCCTGACGATGAAATAGAAGAAAGCTACACCAAAGATGTAATCAATTCTAGGATCAATACACTCCTAGATGAAATAAATAAGCTCCTTGCTTCCTACAATACAGGAAAAATAATCAAGGAAGGCATTATGACAGTAATGATCGGACGCCCAAATGTTGGAAAATCATCATTACTAAACAGTCTTTTAAATGAAGACCGTGCCATAATCACCCACTTGCCAGGAACTACAAGAGATGCCATAGAAGAACAAATAAATATAGGTGATTTAGTACTTAATATTGTGGATACTGCAGGTTTTAGAGAAACTGAAGATATTATTGAAAAGATAGGTATTAAGAAAACCTATGAATATATCAATATAGCACAACTTATAATCTTCCTGATTGATGCCACTCAAGGCCTTACAAGAGAAGATCAATTGATGCTTGAACATTTAAGAAAATTGGATAAGAAATATATTATAGTGATGAACAAGATGGATCTACTTGATAAAGAGGAATTCAAATCTTCTTCTGACACCATATTCATTTCTGCAAAAAATAGAATTGGATTAGATGAATTAAAAAATGTTATCAAGGAACTTTTTATTAAAGATGAAATAGAAGATTACTGTATAAGCAACCTTCGCTATTATGAGAGTTTAGTTAAGGCTAAGTCTGCCCTTGATATGTTCCAGGAAAGTTTAGAGTCTCAGATTGTTCCAGCAGACTTACTGGCAATAGACTTAAAGGATGCCTATATTGCACTTGCTGCAATTACTGGTGATGATTTCACCGAAGATTTATTAGATAATATATTTAGTAAATTTTGTATTGGCAAATAGGAGGAAATGTGAATTTCATTGATAATTATCAAATTATAGTGGTAGGTGGAGGACATAGCGGCACTGAAGCTGCTTATGCAAGTGCCAAATTAGGTATGTCCACTTTGCTATTAACCATAAGTTTAGATTCTATTGGTCTTATGCCTTGTAATCCATCAATAGGAGGACCTGCAAAGAGTCATCTAGTTTTTGAAATAGATGCTCTTGGAGGTTTGATGGGCAAGATTGCCGATAGAACCTCCATTCAAAAAAAAATACTTAATAGAAGCAAGGGCCCGGCGGTCTATGCTCTACGTGCTCAAATAAATAGATTCCTTTACTCAAGAGAAATTATCAAGGAATTAGAAAATCTTCCTAACTTAGATATTGTCCAAGGTGAAGCAAAGGACATCCTTACTAATGAAAAAGGTGAAATTATAGGCATAAGTTTGGCAACTGGCTTAAACTATGGTGCAAAGAGCATTATCTTAGCTACCGGGACTTATCTATCATCAAAGGTCATAATCGGGGATTTTGTGAAGGACTCAGGTCCTAATGAGCTAAGTAACAGTAAATACTTGGCTAGTTCATTACATAATCTTGGAATAATGACGCATCCCTTCAAAACAGGTACTCCACCCAGGATCCATATGGACAGCTTAAATATTGAAGATATGGAAGTACAACCTGGTGACAGTAAAGGTTACACCTTCGGTTTTGAAGAAATTCCAGGAAGTCTACCACAGGTGGACTGTTACTTAACACATACTTCAGATAAAACAAAGAAGATAATTGAAGATAACATTGATAAATCACCACTATACTCAGGAATAATCACAGGTGTCGGGCCTAGATACTGCCCCTCAATTGAAGATAAGGTAATACGTTTCCCTGAGAAAATTAGTCACCACCTATTTATTGAACCAGAAGGACATGATGTAAAGGAAGTTTATCTCCAAGGTTTTTCAACTAGCTTACCTGGTGATGTTCAGATACAGATGGTTCAATCAATAAAGGGGCTTGAAGCTGCCAAGATAATGAAACTAGGTTATGCAATTGAATACGAAGTAATCAATGCTACAGAGCTTAAATTAACACTTGAATCTAAGAAGATACCAAATCTCTATTTTGCAGGACAAATAAATGGCACCTCTGGTTATGAAGAGGCTGCAGCTCAGGGCTTAATTGCTGGTATTAATGCAGTTCAAAAGCTAAAGGGAAAAGATCCTGTCATTCTAGGTAGATCCGATGGTTATATAGGCGTACTTATTGACGATCTAGTTACTAAGGGGACAAAAGAGCCTTATAGAATGTTTACTTCAAGAGCTGAATACAGATTGCTGCTAAGACAATCAAATGCAGATAGACGTTTGACTAAATTAGGTTATAATATAGGACTAATATCAAATGACCGATATTCCACTTTTCAAAAAAAAATAGAAAATATCGATATAGAGGTCGAAAGACTTAGGAATCTGACAGTTGATTCTACTAATGAAGCAGTCAAGGACTTGATTGGCAGATCTAATAGCTCTACCTTAGAACAAAACCTTAAGGCGGCTGCACTTATTAAAAGACCTGAGATGAATTATCTAGATATAGCAAGAATATATCCACCTGAACAAAATATAAGTGAACGTGAATCTGAAGAGGTGGAACTTCTCATAAAATATGAAGGTTATATTAAAAAACAAATAGACCAAGTTGAAAATTTCTCAAAAGGTGAAAAAAAGATGATACCTGATTGGCTAGAAGACTATACAGTCATTAAGGGTCTTACAAGAGAAGCCACAGAGAAGTTAAATGAGGTCAAGCCTCTATCAATTGGGCAAGCTAGTAGAATTTCAGGAATCACACCTGCTGACATTCAGGTTCTACTAATCTACATGGAACAAATTAAAAGACAGGAGACCGATAATGTTCAAGGATAAATTAATTAAATACTATAAAAAGATAACCCCTGAACAATTAGAAATGCTTGATGAATATTATATATTACTTGTTGAGCACTCTAAACATTATAATTTAACGGCCATCAAGGAAGAGGATGAAATAGTTATAAAACACTTTTATGATTCACTAATTTTTAATGAAGCACTTGAGCTAGCTGCTGGTGACAATTTGAATATTTTGGATATGGGAACAGGTGCCGGGTTTCCCGGACTTGTAGCAGCAATTATGAATAAGTCCTGTCACTTTACTTTGGTAGATTCTGTAGGCAAGAAAGTTAACTTCATTAAAATTGTTGTAGAAAAACTCAAGTTAGAAAATGTTATTGCTTTACATGCAAGAAGTGAAGCCTTAGGCCAAGACCCGGTATATAGAGAGACCTTTGATATTGGCATCGCCCGTAGTGTTGCATATCTACCAGCACTTAGTGAGTATTTATTACCTCTTATTAAGTTAGGAGGTAGAATGATAGTCACCAAGGAAGATCCTTATGAAGAAGAATTGTCTGACAGTACTAAAGCATTGAAGGTTTTAGGTGGCAAGCTAAATAAAGAACAGCTCTACGAACTACCTGTTTATGGGAATAAAAGAGTATTCCTTAACTTTCTAAAGGATAGTAAAACACCAATAGAATACCCACGCAGAGAGGGTATTCCAACAAGAAAGCCTATTTAGAATGTTTCACGTGAAACATTCTTTTTTTATTTTTATTATGTTATAATTTAAACTGCACAAATAAAAAATAGAGGTAAATATGAAAACAATAGCAATTATTAATCAAAAGGGTGGAGTAGCCAAGACAACCAGTACTATTAATCTAGCAGCCTATCTGGCTCAAGACGGTAAAAAGACATTAATCATCGACTTGGACCCACAAGGTAATGCAACTAGTGGTTTAGGAATTAATAGATTCGATCTACCAAGATGTTTATATGATGCCTTAATAGACGGTCTTTCATTTAGAGATGTTCTAGTGAAGACTAAGCATAAAAATCTTGACTTATTACCTGCTACTATATCCTTGGCCGGAGCTGAAATAGAAATGGTAAACATGGAAGATAGAGAATATCTCTTAAAAAGGATAGTTGATGAAATAACAGGTTATGACTATGTATTGATTGATTGTCCACCATCATTAGGTCTTCTTACAATAAATGCACTAACAGCATCTGATCAATATATCGTCCCTATACAATGTGAGTATTATGCACTTGAGGGACTCGGTCAACTCCTGAAAACTGTTGATTTGATTAAGAGGGGTCTTAATCCAGATCTTGAGTTAAGTGGAGCTTTAATGACAATGTATAACAGTACTTTGAATTTATCCTCCCAAGTAGTAGCTGAGGTTAGGGCATTCTTCAAGGAAAAGGTCTTTGATACGGTTATACCAAGAAGCGTCAGACTATCTGAAGCTCCAAGTTATGGGGAAGCAATATCTACATATGCACCAACATCAAAAGGAGCAATTGCCTATGCGGCATTAGCTAAGGAGGTAATTAAACGTGGTTAAAAAAGGATTGGGAAGAGGCTTATCTGCCCTAATACCAGAAAACGAATCATCAGCCAGTGCTGATGGCAGGGTTTTAATGTTACCAATAGATTTGATTAAAGCTAACCCTGATCAGCCAAGAAAAAGATTCTCAACTGACTCACTTAAGGAACTTGCTGAGTCAATAAAGGAAAATGGCGTCATACAACCACTTATCGTTACTAAAAAAGAGGGCGTATATTACCTTATAGCTGGTGAAAGAAGACTAAGAGCTTCTGCTTTAGCAGGATTGTCTGAAGTACCTGGTATAATCAGGAATATGGATGATGTGAATTCTGCAGCTGTTGCTATTATTGAAAATATTCAAAGAGAAAACCTATCACCAATAGAAGAAAGTATAGCTTATCAAAAATTAATTGATAGTTATTTGTTAACACAAGACATGTTAGCGATTAAACTTGGTAAAAGTAGAACTTATATAACAAATACACTAAGATTACTTCATCTTCCAGGTGAAGTGAAAGCATACATAGAAGATGGCTTGATATCTTCAAGTCACGGTCGAAGTATACTTTCAGTTCCTAGTGAACATCAATTAGAGTTAGCCAATTATATTATTAAACATAAACTTAATGTTAGAGAAACAGAAGCTATTGTTAAAGATTTTACAATTGATAGAATAAGAGCACATAAGAATTCTGTTAAAGTAGAGAAAGATATACATATCAGGGATGTCGAGAAGAGACTAGAAGGATCATTTGGCACTAAAGTATCTATTAAAGGCAAGAATAAAGGTTCTATAACGTTAGATTATTATACAAAGGAAGATTTAATGAGAATAACAGATCTACTTTTATCAAAATAATTAGTTGAATGTTTCACGTGAAACAATTGAGGAGAATATGCTTACACCTTATATTTATATTAATTATAGAAAATTATTGGAGAATATAAAAATTATGGCTGATTTAGCCAGTGAGGCAGATGTTGATATTAGGCCCCATTGTAAGAGTCATAAAACCATTGAAATTGCTAAGCAACAAATTAGATTTGGTGCCTCAGGTATTACGGCCTCAACTCTGAAAGAGGTTGAGATGCTTATTAAAGGTGGAATAGAATCAATAACCTTAGCTTATCCTTTAATCGGTGATGAAAAAATTAATAGTTATCTAAAATATGGTAAAAACATTGATTTAAGGTCAATACTCCTTGATTTTGAACATGCTAAATACCTTAATAAATATTTCAGCAGATCAAACCCTCTCATTGCCTATCTAAAAGTAGATTGTGGATTAAAAAGACTTGGTATTCAACCTGAAGATATTGAATCAACGATTGAACAAATTGCAGAATTAGACAATATTATTATAGTAGGTCTTTTAACCCATGGTGGTCAAAGCTACAGCGGAATAATCCCAAAAGAGCTAGTGGCTAAAGTAGAAGCAGCAGCTGTTCTTAGTCATAAACTACCTTCCCTTTTGGCTTCAGTCGGCTCAACTCCAACTGCAAAAGAATTATTAAAGATACCAGGTATAGATGAAATAAGGCCAGGTAATTATGTATTCTTTGACAATACTATGATTAATCTTGGTGTTTGTAAAGAGGATGAGTGCTCTCTATTTATTAAATCAACAATTCTAGCAGTATATAAAGATTATCTGGTTATTGATGCAGGTAGCAAGTCATTATCAAGTGACAGTGGAGTTCACGGTAACAATTTACTTAAAGGCTTTGGTTTAATTGTTGAAGATAAATCTCTGATAATCCAAAGGTTATCAGAAGAACACGGTATAGTAACAGGGAATGGAATTAAAAACTTTAAAGTCGGTGATCTTCTTACTATAATACCTAATCACGCTTGTTCTGTAGTAAACTTATTTGATGAAATGCATGTATATGATGGCAATAAACTTTTTGATAGTTATAAAATCAGAGGCAGGGGGCATTAAATGAAAGACTTATTTAGAAAGATAAAAAAAGTTGATAAACTTTTGCAACTCAAAGAATTTGAGGGGCTTAGAGATATATATAGTGACTCCTATTTAATGGATTCTATAAAGTTGGGAGTTTCTTTAACGAGAAAGAAAATAACTGAAGGTGTTTTATCAGATGAAAAAGATATTGATTCTAGTATAATTTCAGAAACTATAAAACATATAACCCTAGAACAAAAACCTAATTTACAAAAAGTTCTAAACTGTACTGGCACTGTACTTCATACAAATTTAGGAAGAGCTATTCTTTCAAATAAAGCAAAAGAAAACATATTTTCCCTCGCTGACCAATATTCGAATCTTGAACTTGATTTGAACACTGGTAAGAGAGGATCAAGATATGATCATATAACTGATTTATTAAAGAAATTAACTGGTTGTGAAGATGCCTTGGTAGTAAACAACAACGCCGCTGCTGTCCTACTAATCCTAACAGCTTTAAGTAAAGATAAAGAGTCAATTGTTTCAAGAGGTGAACTTGTAGAAATTGGTGGTTCGTTTAGAATACCAAATGTTATGGATTTTGGTGGAGCAATATTAAAAGAAGCGGGAACTACGAATAAGACACATTTATTTGACTATGAAGATGCAATCAACAAAAATACAGCACTTTTGGTAAAAGTTCATAATAGTAATTACACCATAACCGGCTTTACTAAAAGTATTACGGCTGAGGAGTTAGTCCCTTTAAGTAAAAAAAAGAGAGTACCAATCTATTATGATTTGGGTAGTGGTGCACTATTCGACTTTTCACCTTATGGTATTAATGAACCTACTGTCAAACAACTTATAACTAGTGGTATAGATATCCTCTCCTTTAGCGGTGATAAGCTATTAGGAGG
>JBGSJN010000054.1:0-2047 GCA_041741995.1 Bacillota bacterium | reverse complement strand
CCCTGAAAACAAAATATTTTAGGAGGTGGACAACGTGGAGATCACTAGAAAGAAAAAAAATAGATTTCAGGGCAACGACATAACACAGGGAAGTAATTTTATTTTAAATACAGCTTTTTTCCTTTATTCGTTCTTATGCCTTGCTCCAATCGTATTGGTTATAGCTGTTTCCTTTACTGATGAAAAATCTTTAGCCACAAACGGGTTTTCCTTTATTCCGAAAATGCTTTCTTTGGGAGCCTATGAGTTTTTGGTCGCTGATTGGCGATCGCTTGCAAGATCATATGGAATTACAGTATATGCTACTATCGTAGGAACTTTTCTTGCAGTCATGATCACATCTATGTTTGCTTATGTTATTAGCAGAAAAGATTTCAAATATCGAAACCATCTTGCATTTTTTATGTTTTTTACCATGTTGTTTAATGGTGGTTTGGTTCCTTGGTACATGATGTATACACAAATTTTACACCTAAAAGATAATTTACTCGTTTTTATCGTACCTACACTTTTCAGTGCGTACAATATGCTCATTGTACGAACATACTTTAAGAATAATGTTGCCGATTCACTCATAGAATCTGCAAAAATAGATGGAGCAGGCGAGTTTACCATTTTCTTTAAAATTGTTGTTCCTATTTCCAAACCTGTTTTTGCAACGATAAGCTTATTTGTAGGACTGTATATCTGGAATGACTGGTATATCAGTTTGCTATATATTAATAATCCGGAAATGATTAATTTACAGTATCTTATGTATAAAACGATGGTAAACATTCAAAGCTTACAAAGTCATATTACAGATATTCCAAATGCTGCTGAAATGATTGCAAAAATGCCAAATCAATCACTTCGTATGGCGATGGCTGTTGTGGGAATTGGACCTATTGTACTAGCGTATCCATTCTTACAGAAATACTTCATTAAAGGACTAACGATTGGTGCTGTGAAAGGGTAGTTCTCAACCTTTTACACATCAAGTTACAAGTAAATACAAATAGAAGAAATGAGCCGATATTTATTTGGCACCTTACTTTTTTTGTACAAAAAATACTCGATCATCAAAATACAATGAGAACATTGAACATCGGACGCAAGACATAAAGTCTTTGTGATCATAAAAGGAGGAAAAACAAATGAACAATCGTATGAAAAGACTACTTAGTCTAGTACTTGTTTCCTTAATGCTAGTCAGTGCACTAGCTGGATGCGGAACAGCTACTCCAGCAGCATCAGATTCTGCAAAACCAGCAGAATCTGTAAAAGCATCTGACTCTGCTGTAGCTGCCGAATCAGAGAAAGCCCCTGAAACAGCAGGGGAACCATACACAGTAAAATATTACATGCTTTCACCTAATGGGCCACAAAAGAATTTACCGGCTGTTGTTGAAACAATCAACAAATATCTAGCAGAAAAAACAACAACGAATATTCAAATGGATATTCAACAGTTCGACTGGTCATACTTAGACAAAATCAAACTCATCATCTCTTCCGGTGAAAAATTCGACTTAGCTTTTTCAGCTGGTTGGTGGGAATACCAAAGCTTTGTTGCTAAAGGAGCATTCCTTCCATTGAATGATTTGTTTGCAGAGTATGCTCCAAAAACAAAAGCAACCTTAGCAAAAGCGTACAGTGAAGGACCTAAAGTAAAAGGCGAACTTTATGCTATTCCTACACAAAAAGACATGGCTGGTAACTTTGGATTTGTATTTAATGAAAAGTATATTACCAAATATGGTTTTGATGTTTCTACCATAAAAACATGGGCTGATGTTACACCATGGTTAAAACAAATCAAAGAAAACGAACCTGACATTCTTCCATTGCTTGCCGGACATCCTTATTGGCAAGATGCCTACTTTGAAAGACTTGGTGGTGACGGACTTGGTAAAACGTATAAATACAAGTCAGACAACACAGTATACAACCAATACACTTTACCAGAAGCAATTGAAAACATAAAACTTGCACATGACTGGTACGTAGCAGGATATACAAACCAAGATGCAGCTGTTGATAACAGTTCGGATCCTTTTTATAAATC
>JBGSJN010000053.1:0-2138 GCA_041741995.1 Bacillota bacterium | reverse complement strand
ACCAGGAGAGAAAATACCGATTGATGGAATTGTCTATGAAGGACAATCTTCTGTTGATGAAGCCATGATAACAGGAGAATCAGTACCAGTTGATAAGGGTGTTGATGATGATATAATCGGTGGCTCAATCAATGGAGAGGGGATACTAAAATTCAAAGTGACCAGAATTGGGGATGAAACATTTCTTTCTCAAGTTGTAAAGTTGGTTAAAGATGCCCAAGCATCTAAGTCGAAAACTCAAAGACTTGCGGATACTGCAGCTAAATGGCTTTTTTATATAGCTTCATCTATGGGTATATTAACATTTTCTGTCTGGTCAATTCTAGGTGCAGGTCTGGATTTTGCCATTGAAAGAGCAGTAACTGTTATTATAATATCTTGTCCACATGCTCTTGGCTTGGCCATACCCCTTGTAACTGCTGTTACTACAAGCATAGCTGCTAAAAGAGGACTCCTAATACGAAATAGAGCAGCATTTGAAAATTCCAGAAAGCTTAATATGCTTGTTTTTGACAAAACTGGTACCTTGACTAAAGGTGAGTTTGGGATAACAGACATTAAAGAAGTAGGAATAAGTAGTGATGAGCTACTAACTATAGCCTATTCTATAGAAATGAACTCAGAACACCCAATTGCCAAAGGTATAGTTAATGAAGGTAAGAATAAAAATTTAGAAATACTTGAAGTAAAGGATTATCAAAATATAACTGGAGAAGGTCTGAAAGCCAAGATTGATGATAGAGAAATATTTATAGTGAGCCCAGGTTACATGAAGACAAATAAAATAGAATTCGATGAAACTGATTATGAAAAATTAGCACTTCAAGGTAAGACTGTAGTTTTTATTTTAGAGAATTTAAATTTATTAGGCTATATTGCTTTGACTGATATTATAAGGGAAGAAGCCAAGGAGGCAATAAAACAACTTAAAGATATTAATGTGAATTCAGTTATGTTAACTGGAGATAATGAAAGAGTTGCTTCCTATGTTGGTGAAAAAATTGGTATAGATAAGGTTATGGCAGAGGTTCTACCTAAAGAAAAAGCAGATAAGATTAAATCATTGCAAAAAGAAGGTTATATAGTTGGGATGACAGGTGATGGGGTTAATGATGCACCTTCTCTTGCTGTGGCTGATTTAGGAATTGCAATTGGAGCTGGTACTGATGTGGCTATTGAAACTGCTGATGTTATTCTTGTTAGAAGTAACCCGATGGATGTGGTCAATATTCTTAAACTGTCAAAGGCAACTTATAAAAAGATGGTTCAAAATCTGATTTGGGCTACTGGTTATAATATTATTGCTCTACCTCTTGCAGCAGGTATTTTCTATAATCAAGGTATTGTTATAAGCCCTGCATTAGGTGCTGTCTTGATGTCTCTTAGTACAATTATAGTAGCAATTAACGCTAGATTAATAAAAATTGATTAGCATAATGAGGTTTATATATTCCTGAAATTTACTTATTAGTTTTAAAGGAGTATACTAAGGGTGTAAAGTATAATTTATAAATGCTTTACACAAAGGAGGCAGGTACTATGAAAAGTACAAGAACCCTTAGCGTTATTCTTTTAGGGATATGGTTAATTTTAATAGGGTTATTTGCTGTAATTAGCATTCCTTTCCATTTTTAAATATCATTGTGGCGCTATTGGTAATAGTTGCGGGTGATTTATTTTTTTATAAAGGAAGAGGTGATGACAGATGTTATGGACAATAGTAATAATTTTAGTAGTTTTGTGGCTTTTAGGATTCGTAACTACAATTGGTGGAGGCTTAATTCATATACTCTTAGTATTGGCTTTAGTTGTCGGAATATTCAGATTACTACAAGTTAAAAGAGATTAATAACTTGAAAAATGGAAATACCAGTGAAATTTATAACTTGCTTATTTTTGCTATCTAGATATATAAGAGTATAATAGCTTGGATTGTAATGAAATTAATAGCAACAAATAAAAGAAGCAAAGTTGAAAAAGAAGAAGTGGTAGAAAAGGAAAATGACGATATCGAATAGAAATTAAAAAAAGAAAGGGTGATGACAAATGTTATGGACAGTAGTAGTAATATTAGTAATTTTATGGCTTTTAGGATTTTTCACTTCAATCGGTGGAGGATTAATTCATATCCTGTTAGT
>JBGSJN010000052.1:0-20789 GCA_041741995.1 Bacillota bacterium | reverse complement strand
ATAACTAGTCTCTTAATTTCAATCCTTTTTTATTCAAATATTCATTAACTAAAGGTAACGTAGTCCTGCCTATTCCATGTTTTGAAAGCAGTTCTTTCTTGCTTAGTTTTGCCAATTTCTCAAAACTATCAATCTCCTCATCTTCTAGAGCTGCTCTTGCTGGATTTGATAATTTATTTAGAAAATCTTTGTATTCCATTATAACCCCTCATTACTTCTTTAATAGTTAGAAACTGCTTTTAGCATATCTAACAGTAAATATTAATACTTCATTATTTTTTTCATTGATACGATATACTATAGTAAATTTGTTGATAAATATCTGATGATATCCTTTAAATGCAAAATTGCCACATTTTCTCATAGCTCCTCGATAAGGCATCTTTTCTAGTCCAAGTATACCCTCTTCTATAAGTCCAACGGTTTTTTTTGCAATATTAATCTCTTTAAATTCTTCCCTTATATAAATATAAATATCATCTATATCCCTTAAAGCTTTAGGTAATATCTTAACTATATATTTAGTCAAAATACTTCCTCCTTAAAGTAGATAGGGCATCTTTGGCATCAAGTAACTTAGCGCCACTCTTATACTCTGCTTCAGCTTCAGCTATAGCTTCATCAATTCTAATATTTTCGACTATCTCTTCATAGGTTTCAATACTCATAATGACTAAATCACCATAACCGTTTTTTGTAATAAATACAGGTTCATGTTTTTCATGACAAAGTTCAGATATGTCATTGGTATTTCTTAAATCTGTAATCGGTCTAATCACTGGCATAACAGCACCTCCTTTTGTACATAATTATACCTTTATTATGTACAAAAAACAACAAAGTATAGTCACTTCTACACCTTAACAATTTGTTAAATAGTAATTGATTATTTTTTCTTTCTCTTAATATTCTTTTCTGCCTTATCAGCAGCAATCTTTCCAGTTAAGATACTAATTGGTAGACCAGATGGACTAAAGGTCCACTGACCAGCTTGTAGTATATCAGGTACAGGAGTGTAATAGGTGCTAGCTACTGCAGTCATCTTTGATATTGCTGGAATAACATCATTTGTAAAAGCCCAGCCTGTAATGCCTCCCTCATGATTACCACTTAGTCTTTCAATAGTAAGAGGTGATGAACTAAAACGATGAATTAAGTTACTACCTAAATCTCCATAAATACTATTATCTAAAACAGCAACCATCTTCTCTTCACAAAACTTCTTAAATTCCTTGTAAAAGCCTAATGCTTTAATATTGCTGATAAAATCATAATCCATCAGAACACTAACGACCAATCCTGTTTTCCCAACAGGAGCAAGTTCTTCATTTCGCAGTGACGGAATAGCTATTTCATAAGTAGTATACTCCAGGTAATCATTCATCCAATTGAGAATTTCCTGTTTATCAGCTGACTTACTTACCACCTTTAATTTATCAAAAACTTTTGACTGACCATACTTATTAGGAGTGTAAAACATATGTCCACTAGATCTTGTCCTGAAATATTCTTTGTCTAAATCAACAGCTAAGAAAAGGGAATAAATTGAATCTCCTCCTCTTTTACCAATCAGAAGATTTTTTTGCTCCTCTATTGCCTGCTTAACCTTTATTTCATTAATCGTTTTCATATCAATTGCCTTATATAGCTGATTATGATCAGCAGCCCAAATCAATTGATCAAATTCGTAATCTTGATTATTTTGATCGAAGATTGCCTTTTTAGAATAATCTATCTTGCTTATTGTTACCCCAGTCTTTATAGTTCCCCCAGCTTTATTGATATAGTCTTTTATCTTAACAATTAAATCATAGGTCCCTTTAACAGGATATTCATAATCCAAATATAGACTAAAATAACTTAAAGCAAAAGAAGCAGGGGTTTCTTGAAAGAAGTGCTGACTGATGATATCAATCAGTGATTGATTATTCGTTAACTTACTTAAATATTCATAAACCGGTGCTTTGAAATTTTTTATTTTTCCTGATTTTGCAATAAATTTAAACAACCATGGAAACAAAGTTTTAAAAATATATTCTCTATCATTTTTTAAATCCTTGAATAAAGGATTTTCAATTCCATATAAAATATCCATGTAATCCATAACTTTTCTTATTTCAAGGAGTATTAGATCAATATCTGCTTCATTATCAGGATAAAGTTTAACAAGCATCTCTCGATAATCCTTAAGACTCTCGATTGTTTCGACTCTAATGAATTCTTTTTCGATTCCAATAGTAACTATGCTCTTAACAAATTCTACATAAATATCAAGCTGTTTTAGCATCGGTTTGACTATGCCAGAATCAACTATCCCTCTAACTCCCGCATCAAATAAAAAACCATCATATTCAAATGAACTTACTAGTCCACCTACATGGTCTTCTTTTTCACAAAGCATCACCTTATATCCATTTTTAGCAAGAAATGCTGCACTAGTTAAGCCAGCGATGCCACCACCAACAATTATTGCATCGTATCTCATTTATTCATCATCCTTTTTTTCTAAACCTGTCATCTTTATGCTAAGACTCCAGATTCTTTTCTGATTTTCTTTATTTAAGGCATGTTCAGCTGGTTTTTCTAAAGTTGTTAGATTATAGAATTTACCATTTACCTTACTCAACTCACTGGCTGAAGCTAAATAGTATAAGGCATCCCCTGATATTTTTGGATCTTTTAGAAAATGCCAGGTAACATTATGTAAAAACCAACGATACAGTCTACCATTGTCATTACCTATATTAGTTCTAACACCCCCTGGATGCATAGCATTAATGGTAACACCAGTTCCTTCTAACTCTTTTGCCAATTCCCAGACGGTTAGTAATTGGGCCGTTTTGGAAGCTCCATAACTTCTTAGGCCGGTATAAAAGCGCTTTTCCCAATTTATATCATCAACCTTCAGTCCATTAAATCTATGTCCCTCTGAATTAACTTGAATAATTCTAGCTGGTGCAGATTTCACCATCCTGTCTAATAAAAGAATAGTTAAAAGAAATGGCGCTAAGTGATTAACACAAAAAACCATTTCAATTCCATCCTTGTTCAACTTTCTTTTCGTTGAATGGATACCGGCACTATTAATCAAAATATCTATCCTTGGATACTTGTCTAAAATACCCCTGGCTGCTTTTTCGACTTGTTTTAAATCTGAAAAATCAGCAATGAAATAGTCGACTTTGACTGAGTATTTTTTTTCTATTTCTTCTTTGATGGTTTTTGCCTTGTTTTCATTTCTTACTACCATCACTATATTTGCTCCACCAGCAGCCAGGCTTTTTACAGCTTCATAACCAACCCCGGATGTAGCACCGGAAATTATACAAAGTTTTCCATCCATGGGTTCATCACTCACTTTTTGAATAGCTTTATCGTTTTTCATAAAAATCAGTTGTTCTGGTAATTCAAACATAATCTATTTCTCCTATCCAAAAAAAACTCTCATAAACCATCTGTAGAACCTTCTGAAAATTGGGATTCCATCATAAATATCACCCCAAAGGTCATAGTAGTCTCTTTGCTCACATATCAAACCATCATTATCAAATGTCAGTCTAGAAGCTCCATATATAGGACTTGAAGGGAAAAATCTAAAGGCCATGGTCATTTTCCAGTCCATCATTATCACATTATCTGTTTTAACAATATGGTATATGTCCATATTTAAACTTTTACAACGTTTAGATAGGCGATTACACATTTCTAAAAACTTAACCTTGCCTTCTATTTTTTGGATTGAATCATGAAAGATAATTTTTTCACTATAGAAGGGGAATATATGGGACCAGTCCGGTTTCCCTTCTGCACTATAGGTTTTTGACCAGTGTTCTTTAATTGCTTCAATTTCCATGAAAACCCTCCATCTGTATATTTGATAAGTTATGTCTTATATTATTTTTATATTATCATATTTTATTCTATATTAACAATAATGTTATTATTCTTATTTAACCGCTCAAAAATTTGTATGCACAAGTAAGTCAAATAGGGAGACTGCACTTTCTTTTGTCCAAAATCCCAATCTTTCAATTTCATATATATCGATTCTGGTGTAAAAAATCCTTCTTTATCTTGTTTGTTTTTTATGAGAGCAAGCATTTCTAGAAAACGAGGATCATTATGAGCGAATTTGTATTTACTTATAACTCCAACCATGCTTATAATATCATACCAGCATGATGGAGCTTTAAGCTTACGAAAATCAGTACCCATAAAAAACATATATGGATGCTGTCCAAGACTATTCTCCCATAGACTAAGCAAAACTTCCACGGAGTTGGTTGCTACTGAAGAATCCTTATATTCTGGTATGTATGAGAGCAAGTCAGCCATGATTAGTGTCGCATAAGGACAGCAGTCAGCCTTTCTCCCCGGGCCACGGAATTTACCAAGTTCTGGTGAAACTGCACACGGAAATCCATTCTCACGATTAAGCGAAATAAGATAGTTTACTCCTGGTTTAATACATTCATTGTAATCCACCCCTGCCTTAAAAAGAGCGAGCAAAAACAAAGGTGCATCGCATAAGCACCAACTTGAAATATCAACACCAGCTCCTCCATATCGCTTGGGTACATTGGTCATTGATTGAAATACACCATTATCATCTCTATATTTAAGGATTTCGTCTACAGCTTTTTTTATTTCGGGGGTATCCATATCAAATCCAAGATCTAGTAGAAACAGTAGCTTATTTTTTTGGTAAATCAGGGTTTTTATGATTTGTTACTAGACTACCGTGAAAGTTTGCAATATCTGAAAGGTATATTTGAATTCGATCATCCGCCAATGCTGCATCTCTTTTTTCTACGAGATTTTCCTTAGGCTCATGGTATAAGTGAAGATGGATAGCATATTTCAGCCAGTCATCGCTAAGTTCCAACAACTTTTGATATTTCATTTTATCCAAAATCCTCCTTTGTAGAATTCAAGATTTTCGAATAATAACTAAGCCTTTATTGCCCATCTTAATTTTGCAGAACGAGCACGGCTATTAGTATTACACTCTTCAGCTGAAGGTCTTATAGGATTAGGTGCAACTTCTCTATAGATGCCTTCACGTAAGTAATGCTTAAAAGATTTTTTAACCAGCCTGTCCTCACCAGAATGAAAGGATAGAATTGCCACTCGTCCCCCTGGAGCAAGAACATCTGGAAGTTTCTCCAGAAAATCATACAAAACATCAAACTCGCTGTTAACATCTATTCTTAATGCCTGAAAGCAGCGCTGACAGGATTTTTTAATTTCTTCTTTCCTTGTTTTTTCTGGAAGGAATTTTAAGGCTTCAGCTATAATCTCTTTTAGTAATGTTGTTGTTGAGATTTCAATTCCTTGACTGGTTTTTGCAAAGATAGCACGAGCTATAACTGCAGCATGTGGTTCATCTGAGTTTTCAATAAACATACCTTCCAATTCTTCCTGACTCATGTCTTTCAAACGTTCTGATGCAGAAATTCCTTTTTCAGGATCCAGTCTTAAGTCAAGTGGTCCCTCATTCTTAAAAGAAAATCCCCTATCAGGGTTATCAATTTGCATAGAGGAAACACCAACATCTGCTAGAACAAAATCAAGTGGTCCAGATTCTTCTCTAATTATATCAATTTCCGAGAAATTCATTTGCCTAATTGATAATATTTCAGGACCATAACCCAAGTTAAGGAGTCTTTCCCTAGTGGCCGGTAATTCAATAGGGTCTACATCCAGAGCATAGAGGTGTCCTTTAGACTCTAGATTTTTTAACATTTCTAAAGTATGTCCCCCATATCCTAATGTTGCATCTAATCCAACCTGTCCAGGCTTGATTTCTAAGAATTCTAATATCTCATTCACGCAGATAGAACGATGCATCCCTGCAGGTGTACCACCTTTTTGAATGACCTTGGCAATAGTATCAGAATATTTTTCTGGTTGGAGTTCCTTGTATTTCTCATTAAAGGATTTTGGATGTGTTCCTTTGTATCTTTGTCTTCTTTGATGTTTTTGTTCAATATTATCCATTATTACACACTTATTCCAGCTAGATATCCGGTTGAATAGGCAATTTGTAAGTTGTAGCCTCCGGTTAAAGCATCCACATCTATTACCTCACCTACAAAATATAGGTTTGGCACAAGTTTTGATTCCATGGTTGATGGGTTAATCTCTTTGGTAGAAATTCCCCCTGATGTTACAATAGCTTCTTCAATAGGTCTAAAACTCTTGAATTTAAGTGGAAATCCCTTTATTATTTCTATCAAATTTATTCTTTCTTCTTTAGTTATTTGGTTAACAGTTTTTTCTGGATTATTACCTGATAATCTGATTACCCAGTGTATTAATTTTTGGGGCAACAGATCATTTAGTGCATTTTTTAGTTGTTTATTTGAATACAGTTCAAAATCTCTTAATAGCCTATTATTAAGTTTCTCTACACTTAGTGCTGGTTTAAAGTCTATTTCTAATCTTAAATCTTTATTGATATATTTATTTATTCCGTTAATTATTGATAGTACTATTGGTCCTGAAATACCATGATGGGTAAATATCATTTCTCCAAATTCTTCACTTAGTAATTTCTTTCCAGAGTAGGCACTTAAGTTAACATTCTTTAAAGAAACCCCTTGCAGGTCTTTAATCCATTCACCATAAACCTCAATCGGTACTAGTGATGGTTTTAAAGTTATAACTGTGTGGCCCATTCTTCTGGCAAATTTAAAACCATCTCCAGTAGAGCCAGTACTTGGGTATGATACTCCACCTGTGGCGATTATAACTTTATCAAATTCATAATTCTTTCCACCTATTATAATTTCAAAAATCCCATTTTTAAGGACTATGTTATCAACATTTGAATTAAGCATTATATTAACCTTATTGGTTTTTAGGTATTTTTCTAATGCCTTAATGACGTCGCTTGACTTGTCGCTTACCGGAAAGACTCTATTGCCTCTTTCTATTTTTGTTTTAAGCCCGAAGCTCTCTAATAGTTCTACTATATTGTCATTGGTAAAACTATATAGGCTGCTGTATAAAAAATTCTTGTTTGTATTTATATAGTCAAATAGTTCATCGATTGGGGCTGCATTGGTTATGTTGCATCTTCCTTTTCCGGTGATGAATAGTTTTTTTCCTAGTTTTTCGTTTTTTTCAATTAGGGTCACATTCATCCCTCTTGATCCTATTGTTCCTGCTGCTATTATTCCTGCAGGTCCTCCACCTATTACGGCTATTCTTTCGTTCATATTATCTTTTCCTTCTTAAATTATTTATATCTTCCAAGATTTAAGTCTTATAGTTACAAAGTAATGCTTTTACACGTTACTGTAATTATACTATATATATATATTCAGCACTAGCAAAACAGTAGTGTCTTTACAAACTTATAACAGTCCTTACTTAACCTTCAAAATATACTTAATATTGAAAATATAGAATCTATATGTTAGACTTTTTTTATTAATTGCGAGATGAGAATAACTTAATGAAAAGGAGGTAATTGAAATGGCTAAATATATTGATGGATTTGTGCTTGTAGTGCCTAAAGGCAAGGAAGACGATTACAAGAAAATAGCGGAAGAGGGTCGTGATTCATGGATGAAACATGGTGCACTTGAATACTTTGAATGTAAAGGTGACGATCTCAAACCACAGGAAATGGGAGAGGAGAGATCAAGATCTTTTACTGAAATGACGGGAGCAAATAGTGATGAAAACGTGTGGTTTTCTTTTATTGTTTTTAATTCAAAGGAACATCGTGATGAAGTAAATAAAAAAGTTATGGAAGAAATGAATGAGAACTATGATGAGCAAAGTGATTTTCAAATGCCGATTGATATGAAGAAAATGGCATATGGAGGATTTGAGGTAGCAGTTGAAGGTTTGAAAAAATAATTTCAACCACCAATTACTTTAATTTTTAATAGGAAAAAAGAGCCGAAAGGCTCTTTGTCTTTGTTATAACCACAATATAAAATGATATTGTATCAAGAATGAGTAAAATTGATTTTATACTACTAGCTCTTTCTTCAATCATAATTACAGTTTCCAACACTTTTATCCATAATATGTTTTCATAAGGAATATTTGTTTATATAAAAATGTCATTCAGTGATTATTCATAATAAATCGCTATAGGGTGAACGACAAACAAATCCTCATTTTTATCAAAAAATATCTTCATCATCGTGTTAATTGATGCACTTACTCCTGCAAATACCGATAGTCCTTCTTGCTGTTCATCACCTACAATTTTATTTGTTATATATCCAAGAACTTTAATTTTACCCCCATATTTAAATGATAGCATTTCAATAGAATCTCTACAATAAACATCGTTAATAACAAGGAGATACTCCCCTATACAAAGCATTCTTTTATAAGGAACCACAGAAATAATCATATTAATTAGATCATGAATATTTTTATATTCTGCTCGGCTTTTTTCTACAGTTTCTTTAATAATTTTTTCTATATTCTTTGAGTTATTTCTTTGCTGATCACGATTTAACTCTTCTTGTGATTTCTTTTCAATTTCATTACGAGTATTATTTCCTTGTATTTGTTGCAAGTATTCTATATAACCTTTGGGTTCAAACAGATTTTTATAATAATCTAAATCAAGAATGAAAAAAGAATCTTCTAATTCAACAAAATCTCCAATTTTATTTTCAGGAGGCTTGCAAATTAAACCTTCATTAATTAGATATAGCATAAGTTGTTCAAATGCATTATCATGAACGATTTTTGTTTGAACATCTTTTATAAGATCAGTATTATTGGTTCCTTTAAGCTTCTCAAGTGTATAGTCTAACTTTCCTTCTACACCTTTCCCGAATATTTTAGCATCTATTTGCCCATCTACACTCACTGTATGAGATCCTTGTTTGGTTACACTCTTAGCTGACTGAGTTTCTGTTTCTGTTTTTTCAGTAAGACCACCATAAATCTGAGCTAAGTATGAATTCAAAGCATCAGTATCTAAATATACGAAACGTCTCATAACTACCTCCATAAATATATTTTCTATATTATTTAATAGACTGTATTCTAAATTCTTTCCATCAATACTACTGTCTCCACATGATAAGTATGCGGAAATAAATCAACCCCTACCATTTTTTCCACTTTATACTGCCCGTGCCTGGTTAGAAACTCCAAATCCCTGGCAAGAGCATAAGGACCACAAGAAACATAAACCACACGCTCAGGTTTAAGCTTAAGGACAGCATCTAAGAACCTCTCATCACTACCATCCCTAGGAGGATCCATCAAAACCACATCAACACCAACACCTTCCCTTGCCAAACCAACAATATAATCAGAAGCATCAGCACAAACAAAAGAAATATTTACTATATTATTCCTTTTGGCATTAATTCTAGCATCCTTAACAGCATCAGCATTAACCTCAACACCAATTACTTTCCTGGCATGACTAGCAACCACCATACCAATAGTCCCAACACCACAATAAGCATCAAGAACCAACTCCTCACCAGTCAAACCAGCAAACTCAACAACTTTATTATACAAAATCTCAGTCTGCACACTATTAATCTGATAAAAAGACTGAGACGAAATCCCAAACCTCAAACCACATAAAGTATCCTCTATAAAACCCTTACCATAAATAACCCGCTCTTCATGACCTAAAACCACACTAGAACGCCTCTTATTCAAATTAAGAACTACACAACCCACCTCAGGATGCTTCTTCACAAGAGCCTTAACAAAATTATTCTTAGAAGGAAACTCAAATGAAGACACCACCAAAGTAACCATAACCTCACCGCTATAATGACCACTCCTAATAACAACATGACGCAAAAAACCACGACCCTTGTCCTCATCAAATATCCTGATCTTAAAATCAGAAACCAACTTTCTGATAGACACAAGAACCCTATCAGCAACCTCATCTTCAATCAAGCAAACATCAATTGGAACAAGCCTATGGCTACTCTCACTATAAATCCCAGAAACAACCCGATTAGACCTGTCATAACCAAAAGTAGAAATAACCTTATTCCTATAATACCAAGGATTCTCCATACCAATCACACCAGAAAATTCACCAAACTTTGACAAAAGACGCTTAACGTAATTCTCCTTGAAACTCAACTCAGAACTATAGTTCATATGCTGTAACTGACAGCCACCACACTCATAAAAATATGGACACGGAGGCTTAACCCTATCAACAGAAGGAGTTTCCACTTTCAACAAACGAGTTTTCTCACCAGTTCTAGTTTCAACCACCTCGACACTAACAAACTCACCAGGTAAAACACAAGGCACAAAAAAGTCCTTACCCTTATGTTTAACAACACCCTTACCCTCTTCAGTCAGATAAGCTACCTTCCCCTTAATTACCATCTTACCCATTATTTACTATTCTCCCCTACCCTGAATTTAACTATTTTTTTAATCAATTCAAGAGGAATATCCATATCAATTGGAAATTGTATAGCACCTTTACTAGTCTTATATTCATTAAGCTCATCCTTAAAAGCCTCGATACCACTTGGAGCTGGATAAAAACCAATATGCCCACTATAGGCTGCAAAATGAACAAGATTTCCATTCAAATAAAAAGTTGGCATCCCATAACTGATTTTCTCCTCAGCCTCAGGTGCATTTTCCCTAATCACTTTTCTTAACTCATGGAGTTTTTTTTGAACCTCTTTTGGAAACTTTTCTATATACTCATCAATTAAATTCATTATTTCTTACCAAGCCTTTCTCATCCTTACCAAAAAGGATAAATATTATTGTACCAATCAAGCCAAATATACTTGCTGTTATAAAATTTAAACTAGGACTAATATTCCACAGTAACGAACTAAAAAGTACTGCTATTGATACAATTACATCTCTAAAAAGATAATACGCTCCAAATATCGAACCCTGTCCACCAATAGGAGCCAGTTTTACTATCAATGCTTTTCTTGTAGGTTCACCAAATTCCTTTAGGCCCCTAATTATAAAAGCAATTATAAGTAATGGCATATTCCTAGAAAATAAGAGGAACACAGGGAATACAGTAAAGAAAACAAACGATATACTTATACTTAACTTGCTTGATGTCTTTTCTGATAAATAAGCTACAGGAATATATATCAACATTGCAGTAATCATTTCTATTACAGTAAGAATACCAAAAAAAGCTGCTGACATGCCTCTATTTTCCAGTACCCAAATGACAACGAAAGCATATGGTATCTGTTCAGCAAATCTTATAAAAATATCACTAAGCAACAAGATTCTCAACTCACTACTCATAAACTTAAAGATTGATAATGGAGCTATTGGTTTTGATTGACCTTCTCTCTTATCTTCAATATATTTATTTATAAAAAACAAGGAAAATATACCAAGCATCAAAGCGATGGAGAAAGAAATCCGTGAACCTGTTGTAATCCCAAAATTAGTAATAAGAATTCCTCCCAGAAGTGGTCCAAGTGCCATCGGTATTCTTCTAATCAATGAATGAAGAGATACTCCCATGGTTTGTTTTTCCTTAACCACTGTTACCGAAATTAATGAAAGTATAGCAGGTAGAGATAATGCACTCCAAGATATAAAAAAAACAGCTCCGACCAGGACAGCCTGCCATATAGGAAATAGAATGATAATTAAATACCCAAATATAGCAATTAAAGTATATGTATATAAGGCTTTCTTATAGCCAATTCTATCAGAAATATACCCACCTATATAAGAATAAATAGCTGATAGGAAATTATCAACCGAATTTAAAAAGCCGATAGCATAGATAGAGCCTCCTAAGGCTAAAATATAAACAGGAAGGAATCTTTCACCTATCTTTTCTCCTAGTCCTAAGGATACTACTATTACTAACATTGTAAGCATACTACTATTTATTCCAAAGAAACTCTTTATTCTTTTTTTATTTTCTGATTTAGCTTTCATTCTTTCTTCCTTTTTTTACTACTACCCTTAGTTTACAATATATTCACCAAACTAATCAACAAAACCACCTTCATATATTTTGTTTTGTACATTAATATTAAGTATTTCAAAATACCCAAATACCTAGTACCCTTGGCAGTAGAATTAATAAGAAAAGATGGGCAAATTGCCCATCTTTTTCCATCTAAATATTTAATTATTAGTTATATTAATTATTATCGATTAACTCTTACTGATTTCAGTCAAGCTAGTAATTAAGCCAGCAATATTTTGCATATCACTTGGTATGATTATCTTAGTAGCATTACCATCAGCAACTTTAACCAATGCATCCATTGACTTTAAAGCTAGAAGTGGGGCATCAGCATTTATATCCTTGATCATCTGCAAACTTCTTGCAGTTGCTTCATTAATTTTTAATAAAGCTTCAGCTTCACCTTCAGCTCTACGAATAGCAGATTCCTTATCACCTTCAGCCTTTAATATTGTGCTTTGTTTCATCCCCTCTGCTCTTAGGATTTCAGAACGTTTCTCTCCTTCTGCACGAAGAATAGATTCTCTTCTTTCTCTTTCAGCTCTCATTTGCTTTTCCATAGCTTGTAGAATATCAGCAGGTGGTAAAATGTTTTTCAATTCTACACGATTTACCTTTACTCCCCAGACATCTGTTGCTTCATCCAAGATGATACGCATCTTAGTATTGATAACATCCCTACTTGTTAAGGATTGATCCAGCTCCAACTCCCCAATAATATTTCTTAAAGTAGTAGCTGTTAGATTTTCAATAGCATTTAATGGATTTTCAACACCATAAGTATACAACTTAGGATCTGTTATGAAAAAGTATAATACTGTATCTATTTGCATAGTTACATTATCCTTGGTTATTACAGGTTGTGGTAGAAAATCTACAACTTGCTCCTTTAAGGAAACTATACGAGCAATCCTGTCTACTAAAGGAATTTTAATATGAAGGCCAGTCTGCCAAGTTCCATGATATTTACCTAGACGTTCTAGCACATAAGCTCTAGATTGTGGCACTATTTTAATATTAGCCACTATTAGAAATAATAGGAATATAAAAAGAATTAGATATGGACCAAACTGTATTGATAGATTCATTTACTTTTCCTCCTTTAGGTTAGCTGTAACAACCAGCTTAACACCTTCTATACTTAAGACTTTAACTAAAGCTCCAGTTTCAAAAACTTCCCCTTGATCATATACAACAGCTGTCCACTCCTTACCCTGAATCTTAACGACTCCTGGTTTGTTAGGTGCAATAGATTCTATAACAATTGCAGTTTCTCCTAATACAGCATCCGCATTAAAACGAGAAGTTTCAGGATTGCTTAATTTCTTCATTACTAAAGGACGCAATAACAAAAGAAACAATAGAGAGAAAATTCCAAATACCAGGATTTGTAACCATATAGGTCCACCTAAAGTATCCACAATTATTGCACCAAGAGCACCAAAAGCAAAAGCAACTATACCAAAACTCATTGTAGCTGCCTCTAAAACCACCATAAATATTAACAGTATTAACCAGAATATTGTTGAATCCATTATGAATCCACAACTCCCTTCCATCCATTAGGAACTTTATATTATTCAATATACCTAAATTCTAACATAGTCAAAATATATTTTCCATTAATATTTAAGATATTTACAAATTCAAAATGAATAATAGTGAATTTCTATCAGGATAAGTATACTCAACTGGCAAATCTTCTTTGTCTATTAATCTGAATCCGACTCTTCTATAAAAATTATGCGATCTAGTTGCAACAGCCGGGGTATCAAGAATTACATGCTTAATTCCCCTATCTTCCACAAAAGACAATAATGTTTCATATAAACTAGAGCCTATACCAAATTTTCCACCCCTGAAACGACTATCTACAAAGAATTTTTTTAAAACAGCAACCTCATCACTCTTTTTAAGTAAGGCAATAGTCCCAATAACATTATCCTCACTATCAACAGAAATCCAAAAGTTACCACCATTTGAAATATATTCATTTTTAATATTCAATAAATCAGATTGTTCATTTATACTAAGATCAATATTATATTCATCATTTTGAATTTTTAAAATTAAATCTATTACTTGATCTTGATACTTATCATTAAACTCAATAATTCTAGCTTGCATTATAACCTCCATCCCTCACATCACTTAGAACTATTTTTGACAATAGATCTTAATTGCTTCATTTAAAAACTCTCCTGTGCCAGGTGCTATTTTCTCATAATATTCCTTGAATCTTTCATCTAGGCAGTACATCTGTGCCAATCCTTGGTGGGCTTCCTTGGTATAGGTATCCTTTGGCCAGTAGAATGTTAACCATCTTCTATGCAAGTCGCAGACTTCCTGAGCTAAAGCTCCAGCTGGATTTCCTGTAGCCACGGCCTCTTTTAGTTTAATGTTTAGTTCTTGTGCTAATCTTTCAATATCTTGATACTCATCCTGAGTCATATTAGCAAGTTTTTGGTTTGATTCCTCAATGAGGTCATTACCATATTTCTCTCTGATTTCTTTACCATATTTTTGTTCATTTTCTTCAATCATTGTTTTTTTGAAACCTTCGAATTTTTCTTTATTACTCATTATATTTTCTCCTTTTAGCGAATTTATTGTCTTATTGACATTTAATATTAATTGGTCGATTTGTTTTCGCTTACCTTCAAGTTCCACAAGGTGTTTTTCCATGGCTTTTTGTGGATTAAAGTCACTATTATCCAATATCTTTTTAATATCACTAAGCCCAAGTCCAAGTTCTTTATAGAACAATATTTGTTGTAGTTTATCAATTTCCTTTTGTCCATAGATTCTATATCTGGTGGAACTTATTCTTAATGGTTTTAATAGTTCGATATCGTCATAGTGTCTCAAGGTTCTGCTACTAATTCCTGACATCTTGGCTAATGTGTTAATTGTATACTCCATCACACCACCTCCTTGTCTTTTTATTAAACTATTACGTAACGTCAATGTCAATACAATAAATAAAAAACATTGCCCCTTTTTACAGGGCAATGTTTTCTATGCTAATATTTTCTGTCTATTCCTGATTATTGATTATTTAGGATTATTTATTTGAGTTTTTTCTTGTAGTTGTGTTGGTTCTTGTAGTTGAATTTGTTCCTTTAATTGTGTTTGTTGATTTTCTTTAGTTTGTGTTTCTAATTGCTCTTGTGTTCTGTTTTGATCTTGGTCTCCAACATCAGGATTGTTGTTTTGATTTTGATTTTGTTCTCTATTGATAACTTCTTGAGCAGTTTCATTAATCATAGATCTATTTCTTTCAAATTCTTTTAATTGTTTGGTTTCATTATTACCTATTCCCATCAATTCATGTATTTTTAACATAATCTCTTTAACTGTAGCTTCTTTATATTCATTAACCTCAATATTTACATCAAGTTCTTGCAGCATTTGGATTAATCTGTATTTACCTGGAGATATATCATAATTCTCAGCTTCATTTCTAAGTTCAAGATTAGCATGATCTGCATAAACTACACATTCCATATTTTTTTCATTAATCATTTCTTTAACTCTATCTTTAATTCTATCTTGAAGTTGTTCAGCGTCTTGTTCATTATCAGCCAAAGCAGTTATAGCAACTACAGATGAACCATCATCGTTAATATAACCTTTTTTATTAGCTTCTTGAACTAAGACTTGAACCGCTTCATCCGCTGTCATATTTCTTAACTTAGTTTCAGTCAGAAGTCCTTTTCCATCTTCATTAATACCCTCTACACTAACCACTCTATTCATAAAATTTAATCCTAATTCCACACTCGGATTAATATCCATACTAACATAAGCTACTGGATTATTGTATATATTAAAGCCACCTAAGGCTACAAGTGCTAGCACTGTAATTGATAATAGTGCTCCTGCTAATTTTTTCATTCCAAAAATCCCCTTTCCAAAGTATTTTTCATCATTATTTTTAATATTATTTTTTTGTTTTATTTTATTAGCTTCCATTCTTATGTAATTTAATGTTTTTTCTTTTAACTCATCTTCAGCTTTAATCTTATTTAAATATTCTTTAAACTCTTTCATAATTCAATTTCACCTAGTTCCTTTTTTAATTTAACTTTTGCTCGTCGCAGAAGTGAATAAACAGTATTTATATTTTTATTTGTAAGACTTGCAATTTCTGGTATAGTAAAACCTTCATAATAGTGCATATAAATTATATTCTTATAGACCGCCGGAAGTTTTAAAACTGCTGCAATTAGTTCGCTTTGTTCTTCACTTTCAAATGGCACTACAACTTTTTCTAAACTTACTACTTTCTTACGCCAAAAACTCTTGCTTAAGTCATTACATTTATTGAATGTTACCCGACAAAGCCAAGCTTTTTTATGCTCTTCATCTTTAATTTTATCTATATTTAAAAAGTACTGTAAAAATACTTCTTGAAATACATCCTCTACATCAGCTATATTACTAAAATAAAGGAAACTAATACGTCTGACCATATCTCCATATTTCTCTATAGTATTTGAAATATCTTCGTCAAAGGACTTATTCACTCCCTTCACCTCCTATCTGTAATAAACACGATTCAAATCACTAAATCCGTTCATTTATTTAAAAATAAAAATTATTGCCCAATAGATAAGGGCAATATTTATCACATATATATTTAATTTGTACTTTTTATACTTCTTGATAATTAAACATCCAGCCAATTCCAAACTTATCAATCATATAGCCATAAGCTTTAGTCCAGGAAGTTTCCCCTAATTCCACCACTACCTTACCTTCAACCTTCATTTTCTCGAAAACCGACTTTAATTCCTCCAATTTATTTAGTGAAATATTAAGATGAATATTATTACCAAAAATCAATTCCATTTGAGGTAAGGTATCTGAGAACATAATTGCTGTATCAAATACTTCAAGATATCCATGCATTACAAGCCCCTTATTATCCTCATTAATTTCAAAACCACCTTCAGGAGGCATATCACCCAGAGTCATAACACTCAAATTCTTACCATTAAAAACATCTCTATAATATTCCATTGCTTCACGACAATTACCATTAAAATTCAAATACGCAATAATACCCATCTATAAACCCTGCCTTTCCGCATAATTCTTGAAATTATCCAAGATTGCCTGCCAGCCAGTTCTTTGCATTTCAATAGAGTTCTCTATTTCTGCTTCAAAATCTTCTGTTACTAAAGTCTTCCCATCAATTCCCTCAAAAGTAACTCGCACCCTTCTCCCATCATCTAAAACACTATCAATTAGGGAATAAACCTTTACTTCATTATGAACACCAGAAAAATCAAAACCAAAACTACCATTTTTGGCTTCCATCCTAGATGAAAACTTTCCTCCAGTTCTTAAATCATTGGTTGCCTTGGTAGTATGCCAGTCCTGTGAAGCATAATTCCAGTTAATTATATGAGCTGGTTCTGTCCAATATTCCCATACCTTTTCCACAGGTATATCGACATATGTTTTAATATTAATAATCATTTTATTCCTCCTCATGTAAATAACAATCCTTGGTATGATCATTGACCATGCCGATAGATTGCATAAATGCATAAATAATAGTTGAACCTACAAAATTAAAACCACGTTTCTTTAAATCCTTGCTTATAGTATCTGATAGGTGTGTATTAGCTGGTATTTCCTTTAAAGTTGCATAATGATTAATTATAGGTTTATTATCAACATAAGACCAAATATATGAATCAAAGCTACCGTATCGGTCTTGAATATTCTTAAAAGCTTTGGCGTTTTTTATGGCTGATTCGATCTTTAATCTGTTCCTTATAATATCCTTATTCCCCATAAGGCTTTCTATCTTTTCCTGGTCATAGTTAATGACTTTTCCAACAACAAATCCATCAAAAGCCAGGCGAAAAGCCTCCCTCTTCTTTAGTACTGTCACCCAGCTTAAGCCCGCCTGCATTCCTTCTAAAATGAGCATTTCAAATAACCGTCTATCGTCATGAAGTGGCACTCCCCATTCATTATCATGATAATCTTGATATATCTTGTCACCAGTTACCCAGGCACATCTATTTATAGACTCCATCTTCTTCTTCTCCATATTCATTGTTTTAATATATAATATCATATTAGTAGGATATATTCGTTTTTTATAAAAAATAATGTTAAAATAAAAACATAGTATTTTAAAGGAGTGGTAATTTGTATATTTTAAATTTTATTAGAGGCTTTCTTATGGCCTTGGCTGATAGTGTACCAGGAGTATCAGGTGGAACTATAGCTTTTATTCTAGGATTTTATGATGACTTTATAAATTCACTTAATTCACTTATGACTAAAAATCCAATGAAGGAACGTCTAGTTGGCTTAAAGTTCCTAGGAAGATTAGGAATCGGTTGGGTTACTGGTATGGTAATTTCAGTTTTGTTTCTGACTTCATTTTTCGAAAGCAGTATTTATAGTATAAGTTCACTATTCACCGGATTTGTTCTTTTAGCAATCCCCTTAATTATATATGAAGAACGTGAAGCTATTGTTGGTAAATATAAGAATCTATTCTTTACTCTAATAGGTATTGTTATAGTTGTTTTATTGACTATTTTCAATCCTTCCTCATCTGGTAGTGGAATTAACCTTGCTGTAGGCAACTTAAATCCATTACTGATTTTATATGTTTTTATAACAGCAATGATCGCAATATCAGCCATGGTACTTCCAGGTATTTCAGGCTCAACTATATTATTGATATTTGGACTATATACCGGAATAATAAGCTCAATCAGACAAGTTCTTAATTTGAATTTCAATTACTTGCCAATCCTGATAATCTTTACTATTGGTGTTTTAGCAGGAGTAGCAACTACCATAAAGCTTATAAGGTATGTTCTTAAGTCTCATAGATCTAAGGCAATATACACAGTTCTCGGCTTGATGTTAGGTTCCTTATATGCAATCTTTGAAGGACCAACAACACTTGAGATTCCACATCCTGCTATGACCTTTGAATCCTTTGATTTCCTATTTTTCTTTATTGGAGCTGCTTTAATATTTGCTCTCGATAGAATAAAATTTTTCTTTCAAAAGAAATAGGTTAATAACAAAATAAATTAGTCCAACAATTACTAAATTATTAAAAACAAACCCAAAGCAATCAAATTGCTTTGGGTTTGTTCTTTTCTATACTTTTTCCCTTAATAGTTTTTCTTTATTGGGAACATCATCCCTTAAAAGGAATGGGGCCCATTTTGTCTTCAATTTATCCATTATATCTATTTGTTTTTCCCAATATGTCAGTCTATCATACATACATGTTAGGACTCTATTAATCACTTCATCTTGTTCCTCATCAATAAAATCATAAACAAAAGCAGTTATTCCATAGCAGGCAACTCCTATTGCATGGGTCTCAACGTGAACTGTTCCAACTACATGTCCAATGGCTCTTGCAGCTGCTCCAGCAGCTGGGCTGTCTTCAATTACTTCTGTAGCAGCATTATGACTGGCATGAGCAGCCTTTTTAGCAATCGGCATCTTTATATCACCACGAGCCCATAATTTTGCAGCTCTCAGGGCTTCTCTTGGTCTTTTATCCTTAGGATACTTAGTTTCAAAAATTGGGAGAATACCTTTAGCACAATCCAAAGCCCACATTACAAGAGTTCTGTGTTTTTGATTTTCTATAAGCGTCCTTAACGGTTCGAGAACCGGGCTTTCTCTGGTGACTATCATTTTCCTCATGCTTCACACCTAAAATCTATAAATTGCTGCAACTCCAGTTTCACTTGGCATTTGTTCCCCAGTCAAGATAACTATTTGCCCTTTATCCTTGATTACCTGGATAACTAGTTTATCTAACTCTGTAGATATATCTCTGTTTTCTTCAATCATCATGATTTTTATTCTTTTATCCATGATAGCTTTTTTTATCTTGTGCAAATCATCTGAGCCTAAGGAATTTGCTTCCGACTGATTGTAGTTTTCTATTAAGCTTTTTATTCTATCTTGATTGATAACTTCTAATATTTCAAAGGATCTGGAGGTTAATTTTTTCTCATCAATAGATTTGATTGATGAGTTAATTCCCTCTTCCATTAAATATGTATTATTGCTAAATTTTCTGAACAATCCTTGATTTTCTGTTAAAGCAACCAGTATCAAAGGTAACTTGGATATCTTTGAATAGTTATCCAAAATTAACTTGTCCACATATTTAAAATATTTTATTAGATCCTCTTCAACTTCATCCTTTTTAGAACCTTGTCCATGGAAAGTTGCAGTTCCTGCACCACCACGCGAACCATGATTAAGGAATTTTTCTGAGTATTCAGTTCCTAGAACTTCTTCAATTGTTTTTGGTAATTCATCATCTATTTCGAGTTCTTCCAGTTCATATTTACTACCTTCATAGATAGTAAAGTCATTACCATCTAATCCTAACAGATTATATTTACCAGATAACTGGAAGGTTTTAATCAGTGGAAGAATATGGAAAGAATCACTAACAGATAACTTATTTTCAACATTTTCAGGCAGCACATAAATCAAAAACCTCTTGCTATTAGCAAGAATTGCTATTCCATCAAGCGTATTATTCCAAAATGATTTATCCTCTTTTAGCTCATGAAATGCTTTCATAATCTTTTCTATATCAGCTTCTTCATATTTCTCCTCTAATTGACTCTCTAAATCACGTAGCATATTATTAAAGACAACAACATCTTGTTTATTCTCTGGTGAGTGTCTATGTGTTAATTGATATAGAGATATACAAGGTCCACCTTCTTGAAACACAATTTCATCAGGAAACTCTCTAATTTTATCTAACATTTTATACCACCATCCTTAAAGTATTATTTGATTTAAGTCTATCAAG
>JBGSJN010000051.1:0-5636 GCA_041741995.1 Bacillota bacterium | reverse complement strand
TGGGTTTTAGTGTAAAAGGCATAGTAAAATCACCAATAAAAGGGCCTAAGGGTAATATTGAATTTCTTATATTTTTGATAAAAGAAGATGAGCCATCGATTAATAATGCTTTAACAGATAGATACATTATGGAGATAATTAAAGAAGAGCAATAAAAAAACAGCTGTAATCAGCTGTTTTTTGGCAGGGGAGACAGGAATCGAACCCGCAACCAATGGTTTTGGAGACCACTACTCTACCAGTTGAGCTACTCCCCTAAATATGCCACATAAAAAATTATAACTATTTTACACAAATTAGTCAAGAGGAGTTTTTGTATATGGAAAATAATGGACTATTAATTATTTACACAGGTGGTACAATTGGAATGTCTAAAACTGATGGAGATATTAAAGCTTTAATTAACAAGGATGAGATAATAAACGACATACTTGAAAAAGTTAGTTTAAATAGTTTTGATAAAATAACAATGATAAGTAAAATTATTGATTCTAGTCAATTTGATTATAAGATATTTAATGAAATTTCCACAATATTAAAAAGGGAATATGAAAGCTACAAAGGCTTCATAATCATTAGTGGCACCGATACCATGGCATACTTACAAAGTCTTCTTAAATGGCAAATTAGAGGGCTTAAGAAGCCGATTATTTTAACAGGTGCAATAAATTCATATGACCAAGATCAAAAAGAAGGAATTAATAATATAAACTTTGCAATAGAACAAATAGACTTATATAAAAATCATGGAGTAGTTAGTATTGCTATGAATGAGACGCTTTTATTACAACCAACTTCAAAAACTAATAGTTTATCGAAATCACCATATCAGGAAATTACAAATTCTTATCTAGATAAATTAAGATTAAAATTATTTAGTACTATTAATGAAATAAAATTCAATATTATAAATGATTTAAAGCTGGAAATTATTTATCTTAATCCTTTTATGTATATTCGTGACACGAAAAATATTGCTGACGGTCTTATTATACTCGCATATGGACAAGGAACCTTCAAAGAAGACATGTTCTTAAAGAAAAGAATTGAAAAATATAATAAAATGAAAAAGCCGATTGTAGTTATTTCGCAATGTTTAAATAATAATTTAGATAGTAAACAATACTTTTCTGGAAGCTTTCTTGATGAATATAAAGTATTATATTGTAGCGGTAGCAGTGTTGAAGAAGGAATCGCATTTTTAACTTATATAATTAATGACAATATATTGCTAAGTCAGATTATCTAGGGTAGAATTAAATTGCAAATAAAATATATAAGGAGGTTGAATTATGAAAGCATTAGTAGATAAAGATACTTGCATTGGCTGTGAAAACTGCGTGAATGAGTGTCCTGAAGTTTTTGAAATGGAAGATGATGGTTTAGCTGTTGCAAAAGACATTGAATTAGCTGGAGATTTACTTGATTCTGCTAACAGTGCAAAAGATAGTTGCCCTGTTGAAGCGATTTCAATCAACTAAGACTGAAATATTAAAGGAGCTGATAATTATAGTCAGCTCCTTTTTAATTTATAAAGTGTTATTGCATAATTATACAATAACCTATAAAATTAGATTAGTAATTTATAAGGAGATATATAGTGATTGGTATAGTATTCAATGAAGACAAAAAAGGCGCAATTGAACTTTTTGATTACATCTCTAAATGGTATCAAAAAAAAGGCAAAGCAGTTGTCACAAATATTAATGAATTAACAGATGATTGTGAATTTCTAGTAGTTCTTGGGGGCGATGGAACAATATTAAGTACAGCCAGCTTGATTCAATCTAAAGTTATTCCTATTCTAGGAATAAATCTAGGTAGATTAGGGTTCTTAACTTCTGTTGAAAAGCAGAATATTGATGAATATTTGGAAAAATCTCTTGATAGAAACAATTATATAATTGAAGAGAGAATAATGTTAGATGTTGAAATACTAAATGATGGAAAAGTAATATACAAAGATATTGCACTAAATGATGTGGTGTTTTCACGAAACTACTTAGAAGGTATGTTAGGGTTCTTACTAAAAGTATCAGAAGTTGATGTAGATGAATTTTTTGCCGATGGTTATATTATCTCAACACCTACTGGTTCAACTGCTTATTCCCTGTCAGCAGGAGGGCCTATTTTGACTCCTGAAATGGATGTTATTCTATTAACACCTATTTGCCCTCATACATTATATGCACGTCCAATTGTTGTTAATGCTTCAGAAGAAATAGAAGCCATACTAACTAGTGTAGGTAGAAAAAGTATTGTTACAGTTGATGGACAAAGACACTATAAGTTAAATAATAAAAGTTCGGTAAAAATTAATAGATCTAAAATAATAACAAAAACAATTAGATTTAAAGATAGAGTATTCTTCAAAGTTCTTGGGGATAAAATCGGGAAAAGAAAATAATTGAAAAATTTAGGAGTTATTATGAATAAAAAGGAAAGACAAAACCTAATATTGAATATAATAAGAGAACAGGATATAAAGACCCAAAGTGAATTAGTTGAGGAGTTAGAAAAAAGGGGACTATTAGCGACTCAAGCTACAGTCTCTAGAGATATTAAAAACTTGAAACTAGTTAAAGAAGTGGGATTAAATGGTTCAATTTATCGGGTATCAAGTAATAAAATTTCTGAAGTTTCAGTTAACAAACAAATATTAAAAGATATTTATATTAACACTGTAGTAAAAATGGATAATGTAGACTATTTGATTGTCTTACATACAAGACCTGGTGGGGCACCGAATTTGGCTTTCTATCTTGATCAAGAAAAAATTGATGGTGTGATTGGAACAATTGCAGGTGACGATACTATTTTAGTTATTACGAATAATAAAACAGTATCTGATAATCTGCTAGTAAATTGGAGGGAATGGTTAATATAAATGTTAAAGGAACTAAGAATTAGAAACTTTGCATTAATTGAACAATTGAATATTGAATTCTCAATTGGATTGAATGTGCTTACAGGTGAAACAGGTGCTGGCAAATCAATTCTTCTTGATAGTATAGGTATATTATGTGGTAAAAGAGCAAGTTCTGAGTTAATTAGAAGAGGCGAAGACAAAGCAACCGTAGAAGGATACTTCATAATTGAAAATGATTTAAAAATGTTATTGAACAATTTAGATTTAATAGAAATTGAAGAGTGCGAAATCTATATGTCACGTGAGATATCAGTCTCAGGAACAAATAAGTGTAAGATAAATTATAAAACTGTTCCTTTGAATATATATCAAAGAATAGGCTCATTCCTTTTTGATATTCATGGACAGAATCAAGAACAAAGTATCCTGCATAATGATAAACAATTGGAACTTGTAGATAAATTTCTGATTACCACAAACAAAGAAAATCAAATTCTGCAAGAAGTTAAGGTGGTTTATCTTGAATACAAATCTTTAATAAATAAAAGAAAAGATTTGGCTTTTAATGAAAAAGAGGATATGATTTCCTATTATGAATATGCAATAAAAGAAATTAACGATGCTAATTTAAGTGAAGAAGAAGATTTGAAATTAAAAGAGGATAGAACTAGAATACTAAATAGCGAAAAACTGATGAAAAAAGCCAGTTCTATTTACAGTCAATTGAATGAAAACGGTATTGTGGATAGGTTAAATAGTGTTTCCTTTACTTTAAAAGAAATTTCTAGTCTAGACTCTACATTAGAAGCACTAACAGCCAAATTTAGTGATTTATACTATGAAATAGATAGTATAAATGATGAGTTTAAGAACTACTATCATAATCTAGATTATGATGAGGATAGAATTAATAGTATAGAAAACAGAATTGGTGAAATTAATAAACTTAAACGTAAATATGGGAAGACTGTCCAAGAAATAATTGAAAAGCGTAATGAAATGGAAGATAAGATACAACTGTTTTCTAACATCACCCAATTAAAAATAGAATTAGAAGCTGATATTACGGACAAATTGGCCATATATAATGACAAGGCCGAAATACTTAGCAATTTAAGAAAAGAAGCAGCTTTACAATTAACAGAAGGTATAAAGAATAAATTGAAGGAACTAAATATATACGAAAAAGGTTTTGATATAACTTTTTCTTCTAGAGAAGAGCCTGGAGATAATGGGAAAGATTTAGTAGAATTCATTTTTTCTCCTAATATTGGTGAAGGGGTTCAACCATTGAAAAAGATCGCCTCAGGTGGAGAAATATCAAGAGTTATGCTTGCCATAAAAGGGGTTTTAGCTGAATTTGATATCATACCTAGTTTGATTTTTGATGAAATTGATTCTGGTGTTGGAGGAGAAGCGCTTCTTAAAGTAGCTGAAGCTCTAGAAAGAATTGGAAGGAAAAGACAAGTGATTTGTGTAAGTCATTCGGCAATCATGGGTGCTTTTTCAGATAGGATTATTGCGGTTTCGAAGAAACAAAATGATGGCAGAACACTTATTGAAGCAATTAGTCTTGATAGTGAAAATGAGAAAATTGAAGAACTGAGCAGAATGCTTGGTGGCAAGGACAATTTTAATGCAAGCAAGGCACAAAGTAAAGAGATGATTTTATTTGCATTAAGTAAAAAAAAAGTGTAAACTGAACTTTAGTGGAGGTGAGTTGAATGGATGACCCAGGGACATCGAAAACAGTTATAAAAAAATTATTAGGGTTGTCTATTAACAGTTAGGCAATCCGGATGGGAGGCCTATATGGTAAAAGCTTACAAAACAATAGATAACAAACTAAATATTGTTGATAACAAAGATAGTCATAATTGGATAAATATCATAAACCCAAGTAAGGAAGAGCTAGTTAAAATTAGTGAAGAAACTGGAGCCTTGCTGGAATTTTTAGAAGCACCTCTTGACTCAGAGGAAAGACCAAGAATTGATATAGAAGATGACCAAGTTTTATTTATTATTAATGTGCCAATTGAAGAAGAAGAGGGCGAGTCATTAATAATCTATAATACTATACCGTTAGGAATTATAATAGTAAATGATCATTTTATTACAGTTTGTCTTGAAGAGACCAATTGTTTACAAGATTTTATAACAAGAAGTGTAAAAACTCTTTCAACATTAAAGAAAACAAGATTTGCTTTACAGATCTTTTATAAAACTGCGACTTATTATTTGAAATTCCTAAAATTTATTGATAGAAAAACAGGAGAATTAGAAAGATCTTTACATGGTTCAATGCAGAATGAACAACTCATTAAATTACTTGGCCTAGAGAAAAGTTTGCTATATTTCACTACTTCATTGAAAGCTAATGAAATAGTAATGAAAAAGATTTTTAGAACAAATGTTCTTCCAATGTATGAAGAAGATGAGGATTTATTGGAGGATGTTTTAACTGAAACAAGACAGGCTATTGAGATGTCTGAAATAAACAGTAATATTCTTACAGGTTTGATGGATGCTTTTGCATCAATTATATCAAATAATTTGAATAATGTTATGAAGATTCTTGCAGGTGTGACTATTATCTTAGCCATTCCTACGATGGTATTTTCCTTCTTTGGAATGAATGTACCAATGCCTTTTGATTCTAATCCATTGATAACATTATTGATATTCATTATGAGTATAATGATAGCAGCATCAGTTTGGTACTTGATGAGAAAAAAGAATATGTTATAGAAATATTAATATAGACAAA
>JBGSJN010000050.1:0-5213 GCA_041741995.1 Bacillota bacterium | reverse complement strand
GCCAGCGTTCATCCTGAGCCAGGATCAAACTCTTCGTTGTGTATCCGTGACCTCTTTCGAGATCTGACTCTTTACTTTACATTGACGTTGTTTCTTTAATTCTTCTTCTTCTATTGTTCAGTTTTCAATGACCTTGCTACCCATTTTCTCAGGTCGCTTAAATAATATATCATTTTACAGAACCGAGGTCAACCCTTTTTCAAACCTTTTTAAGACATTTTAATATTTTCTTTAACAATATATATATATACCCATTTTCAATTAACTTGATTTTTAGTCTGCCCTATAATATTATTAAAGAAGTAAATAAAAGCCAAGAGCACCGGAAAGGACCTTAAAATGACATTAAAATCAAAAGGTATAAATAGAATTTTAAAGATACTAGGAGTAATCTTCCTATCTATAACAGCAATAATTTCAATCTTAGTAGTATTGACTACTTTATATGTTTCGACAATAGCTAAAAATATACCAGCTATTAACCCTAAGAACTTCGATATACAATTAACTTCTGATTTCTTTGATGATGCAGGGAATTTAGTATCAAGCAGATATTACTCTGAAAATAGAGTATGGGTAAACTATGAAGAGCTACCTCAAAATTATATTGAAGCTGTGGTAGCAATAGAAGATAAAAGCTTTTGGAAACATGAAGGTATTGATTTATATGGATTAATCAGAGCAATCGTAGTAAACTACACTACTGATAGAACTGAAGGAGCAAGTACAATAACCCAACAGTTATCCAGAAATCTACTAATTGATGCAGACGAAAGATTTTCACAGAAATTATCTAGAAAAATACAAGAAGCAATAATAGCCCTTAATATGGAAGAAGTTATGAGCAAACAAGAAATTTTCACCTATTACGCCAATGTAATATACTTTGGACAAAGCGCATATGGTATAGATGCAGCTGCTCAAAAATTTTTCGGTAAGGAATTACAAGATCTTACATTAGAAGAATGTGCCACTTTAGCAGGTCTTCCACAATCACCAATAAACAAAGACCCCGTAAATGACATGCCAAAGGCTGTAGAAAGAAGAAATGCAGTTCTTAATGCTATGTATAAAAATGGATATATAACTGAAGCTGAAATGAAAACAGCCATAGAATTGCCAATAACCCTTAATCCTTCAATTAATATAGTTGATAATAAATATGGATATTTTATTGATACAGCCATCAAGGAAGCTGAAGAAATACTGAGAGAAGAAGGACTTCCATCACTATTTGTAGGTGGTTATTCTATTCAAACAACTATGGACACAAAAGGTCAACAAATCCTTGAATCAATAGTAACAAACCCTGCAAACTTTCCAAAAGATGCAAACAATGAGAAATGCGAAGTCGCTATGGTAGTATATGATCAGACAACTGGTGCGGTTAAAGCACTACTTGGAGGTAGAGATTATTCAGCTATGGGACTAAATAGAGTCTATGCAAAAGGTAGACAGCCAGGCTCCACATTTAAGCCAATAGCAGCTTATGGACCTGCAATAGAAATGGGTTTAACAGCTAATGACACCTATATTGATGGACCTATAAACATCAGCGGCTATGAGCCAAAGAATGCCGGTAATTCCTATAGAGGTCAGGTAACTGTAAGACAAGCAATTGTCAATTCTATAAATACCGTTGCTGTACAAGTACTATACGATATCAGTCCAAGAAAAGGCTGGGAATTTGCAACCAGACTGGGAATCGAATTAGCAGCTGATGAGAAATACTATTTATCCATTGCACTTGGCGGTATTGAAAATGGCGTAACCCCAATGGAAATGGTTAGGGCCTATGGAGCTTTTGGAAATAAAGGTGTTCTAGAAAAACCACACTTAATCACAAAAATTATAAACAAAAATGGTAAAGTAGTTTATAAATATGTACCTGAATCAGAACAAGTAATAACTCCTACAGTAGCCTGGTATATTACAGACCTCTTAAAATCTGTGGTAGCCAGCGGTACTGGAACCCAGGCAAGAATCAGCAATCTAGATATGGCTGGTAAAACTGGAACTTCTCAATTACCAGGAGTTGATAATGCCAATAAGGATATCTGGTTTGTAGGTTATACTCCAAATATATCTGCCTCAGTATGGATGGGCTTTGATATTGCTGATAAAGAAAACGGATTCTACAATCAATACGGTGGTGGTTTTCCAGCTAGATTTTGGAAATTATTTATGCAACAATACCTAAGCGGTGAACCTGTTGTGAAATTTGAAAAACCAAATCCACTAGAGATCATCAGAAGAACAATTATTAAAAAGAATATTGTTACTCTACCTGAACCTGAGCCGACTCCTGAACCAATACCAACACCTGAACCAACACCAACACCTGAACCAACAACAACACAAACAATAATTAAACCTAAAACAAAGCCTTAAGGCTTAAATAACAAGAAGGTGCAATGTATTACATTGCACCTTCTTGTTATTTATAATAATTTCATATTAAACTATTTTAATATTATTTTAGCAAATTTTCTTTTACCAACTTGGATTATCATATTGTCTTCTACTTTAAGATTAGCTTCTGCAAACTTTTCTCCATTAATCTTGACACCACCTTGCTCTAGCATTCTCTTCCCATCAGAGGTGCTATTAACAAGACCTAGTAACTGCAATAATTTGGGAACCCAATAAAGACCTTCACCTTCAACTACCAATTCAACCTGAGGTACATCATCTGGTATCTGATTTTTTGAAAAGATGTTTATGAATTCTTCTTCTGCTTTCCGAGCTTCATCAATATTATGATATTGCGCAATAATAGTTTTTGCTAATTTAACTTTATAGTCTCTCGGGTTCTTCCCTTCTTTCATTTCCTGTTCCATAATTCTAATTTCTTCATTTGATAATTGAGTTACCAATTTAAAGTATCTAATTATAAGTTCATCTTTAATTGACATAACTTTACCGAACATTTCTTTAGGACTATCTTCTACACCAATATAATTGTTTAAGGATTTACTCATTTTCATAACACCATCAAGGCCTTCCAATATTGGCATCATTAGAGCAATCTGTCCTTCTTGACCATACTCTTTTTGAAGGTTTCTACCCATTAATAAATTGAATTTTTGATCTGTACCACCAAGTTCAATGTCCGCTTTAAGTTCCACTGAATCATAACCTTGCATTAATGGATAAAAGAACTCATGAATCCCAATAGGTTGATTATCTTCATACCTCTTCTTAAAATCATCTCTTTCTAGAATCCTTGCAACTGTAGTTTTAGCTGCAAGACGTATTACATCTTCGAATTTGAAATTAGCCAACCAGTGACTATTATAGACAACCTTGGTTTTATTTGGATCCAATATTCTAAATATTTGCTTCTTATAGGTTTCTGCATTACTATTGATTTCTGCTTCAGTCAATTGTTTTCTAGTTGTTGACTTACCTGTAGGGTCCCCAATTCTGCCTGTAAAATCTCCGATTATTAATATTACTTCATGACCTAGGTCTTGAAACTGTTTTAGTTTTTGTAGTACAACTGTATGACCTAAATGTATATCTGGTGCAGAAGGATCTAAGCCAAGCTTAACCTTCAAAGGTTTTTTGTACTTTATGGATTTTTCAAGTTTTGCAACCAATTCATCCATCGGAACAATTTCCATAGCACCTCTTTTAATAATATCCAATTGCTTTTCTAAAGACATTTCCATACATATTTCTCCTTAACAATTAATGTCTTTTATTTTACCATAAAAAGACAGTTTTGAAAAATGTTTGTTTTTTTGCTATACTTAATAAGATATAAATCAAATAAGGAAGTGATTAAGAAAAAATGTCTTCATATAATAGAAGAGCAACAAGTAGTAAGACTCGTACAAAGAGACCAACTACATCAAATAGTAAAAAAAATATTGGACTAAAATTCAAAAAACCACATAGGAGTACTATACTAAAGACTTTAATTGGTTTTCTGATTTTTTCTATTATAGCTGCTGCAAGTGGAATAATTTATCTTGCCTACCTTTCTAAGACTTTACCTTCTTGGGATGAATCAGCTTTCGATCAATCAACCACATCAAAAATTTATGATATGAATGATAGTGTGGTTAGTATGAAATATAAAAATCAAAATAGAACTACAATAACCTATAGTCAAATATCACCAGACTTTATAACAGCAATACTCGCTACTGAAGATGCTGACTTTTATGATCATAATGGTTTTAGCTTGAAAGGAATTATCCGTTCAACCTTAACTAACCTTTTTACAAATGGTCGTCCACATGGTGCTAGCACAATAACTCAACAATTAGCCAGAGGAGTACTACTAACAAATGAAGATACTACTTCAGTAAGCTACGTCAGAAAAATAAGGGAAATTCTTCTAGCCATGCAAATAGAAGATAGATTGACAAAAGAAGAAATATTAACAAATTATGTCAACACCATACCATTTGGTCATGGTGCTTATGGGGTTGAAGCTGCATCGGTAACCTATTTCAATAAATCTGCCAAAGATTTGACCCTGGTTGAAGCTGCTTTAATTGCTGGTTTACCACAAGCTCCAAGCAGCTATGATCCTTTTAAAGCTCCAGAAAAAGCTCTAGCGAGACGTAATATTGTTATCGATAGATTAGTAGCTGTTGACTATATCACCAAAGAAGAAGCAAAAGAGCTAAAGAAGATTCCTATAACCTTAGTCGAGGGTGTTCCAAACCAGGCAGTTAATGAAGAAAAGGACTTGGCTAACTACCAGTATTTTATTGATTATGTAACATCTGTCGCGGATAAAATCATCACTGAGAAAAACCTCGAAAGCATCTATAATGGCGGTTATAGAATATATACAACATTAGATACAAATGTACAATCTGCTATGGAAACTGTCTACAACGATGATTCCCTCTTTCCTCAAGGAATGAATGGGGTTGAACCTGAAAGTGCAATGACAATAATCGATCCTACCACAGGCGCAATAAGAGGCTTAGTTGGTGGACGTTCATACAGTGTAGAGATGGGTTTTAACAGAGCTGTTAGCGCTAAAAGAAGTCCTGGTTCGACATTTAAGCCTCTAGTTGTTTATGGTCCAGCTTTTGAAAAAGGGATACTAAGTCCTTCCATGATAGTCAAGGACACACCAGAACCAAAACTACTTGATGGAGCTGGAAATGTTTATGAATTTAATAATTATAGTGGTAATTTTGTTGGAAATGTAAATGTTCGAACTGCTATTAAAAACTCAATTAATA
>JBGSJN010000049.1:0-12084 GCA_041741995.1 Bacillota bacterium | reverse complement strand
TTTATTCATAAATTGTACCTCCATACAATAAAGCGCTTTTCAATAAGAAAAGCGCTTACATTAAATCAATTTTATTAATTCTAGCAGCTCGTCATTCTTGTAGATATATTTTTCATTACAATATTGACACACAACTTCTATTTCTTCGTCTTGAGCTAGTTTTTCAAGTTCATCTCTACCTAATGTAATTAGAGCATCTTTAAAATTCTCTCTACTACATTTACAATCGAATTTAATAAATTTCTTGTCCAATACCTTATGATTATCTCCAAAAAAGTATTCCAATAAATCTTCAGGTTTATTATCGACTAAGTAATTGCTAAGTGGTGGTAAAGCCTGAACTTTTTCATCAAGTTCTATACCTATTTCATCTTCAGCACCAGGCATTAACTGTAAAATAAATCCTCCTGCTGATTTTACTGAATAATCAATATCAACAAGCACTCCTAACCCTACGGCTGATAAAGTTTGTTCTGAGCTGTAATAGTATTCAGTGATATCTTCCCCTACCTCACCGCTTACAATAGGCACACTACCCACATATGGTTCTTTTAAACCCATATCTTTAGTTATAAACAATGTACCATAACCAATCCCGTCACTTACATTGATTTTCCCATTATCTTTTAAAGGAAGATTTGCATCAGGTTTATCTACATAGCCTTTTACTTCACCTTCACTATTACCTTTTGCTATAACATTTCCTAAGACACCATCACCCTTAAAGGCTATAGTTAAGGTATCATTCCCTTTTAAAGTCATCCCCATCATAGCAGTAGCTGTTAACGTTCTACCTAAAGCGGCAGTAGCAAGTGTTGATAAGTTATGTCTATTTCTTGCTTCTTCGACTAGGTCTTTTGAACAAGCAATAAAGAATCTAACTTTTTCATTTTTTGCTGTGCCTCGCAAACAGTAATCTTTATTCATATCTAACCTCTTAATTTATTAATTGCTTCTTGCAAATATTCAGGTAACTCTGAATGAAATTCCATATATTCACCTGTTGTAGGATGAATAAAACCTAGAACACCTGCATGTAAATATTGACCAGTTTTAGTAAACATTAAACTATTAGATCCATATAAAGGATCTCCTACTAATGGGTGTTTAATATATTGCATATGAACTCTTATTTGATGTGTTCTGCCAGTTTCAAGACGACATTCCACTAATGTATAGCCTTCAAAATTTTCTAATACTCTATAGTGTGTCTTGGCATTTTTCCCAGTTTTAACAACAGCCATTTTTGTACGGCTTTTTGGATCTCTGGCTATTGGTAAGTCAATTTCACCAGTAGCTTCAGAAATATTTCCAACTACTAGTGCAATATATTTTCTAGTAATAGTATGATCTTTAAATTGAGAAGCCAATGCGTTATGAGCTTTGTCATTTTTGGCCACAACAATTACTCCTGATGTATCTTTATCAATTCTATGAACTATTCCTGGTCTCATTTCACCATTAATTGTTGATAAGTTTTTATTATAATACATTAAACCATTAACTAAAGTATTATCATAATTACCTGCAGCAGGATGAACTACAAGGCCTCTTTGTTTGTTGATAACTATAACATCATCGTCTTCGTATACTATATCTAAATCAATCTGACAACCTTTAATATCTACCTCTACTGGTTCAAAAGCTTCAATAGTAATTTTATCACCTATATTTAATCTTGTATTTTTTTTGGCAACGTTCTTATTGACCATCACTTTTCCATCAGCTAATAATTGTTCGGTAAATGCTCTTGAATAACCAAGAGTATTACTAATGTACTTGTCTACTCTTTCACGAGTATCTGCATGTATAATTTGTTTATTCATTTTTCTCTTCAATCTTGTCACTTTTTTTATAATAGTAAATATATTTAACAACTAATAAACCGATACCAATACTTACAAACCAATCTGCAAAATTCATTACTGCAAAAAAAGGTACTTCTAAAAAGTCTCTTACTTTACCTTCAATAAATATTCTATCGATAAGATTTCCAAAAGCACCACCAATTATAATCAATTCAGGTATAATTGTATGTTTATTTTTATAATCATGGTAAGCAAGAAAATATAGGAACATAATCATAATGCTTGAAATTATAACTAGAAAAAAAGTCATATCTTCAAATATTCCAAGTGCAGCTCCTGTATTTATTACATAGTTGATATTAAACAATCCGGGTATTACCCTTATTTCATCACCAACATCCATATAATGATTAACCATAATTTTTGTAAATTGATCAATCATTGTTAAAACTAACGGAATTATAATGAATAATGAAAAAAATTTAACTTTATTCTTATCAAGCGGTTTATCTAGTATATCTTTAATTTTTTTTTCTTTTTTAATTTTATATTTTATTTTTGGCATTTATATACTTCTACCTTTTGATTGTTTTTCACAAAGGAAGCATTTGCCTCATCAGTGTCTAGATGTAACTCATCAACGAAAGTTGCATCAACTCTAGCCAATATGTTTCCAAAGATAACTTCTCTGTCACCAGGAACTTTAGCACAAAGTATATCACCATTTTTTATATTTTCCTTTTCAGCAGTTACTGTACTAACATGCATATGTCTTGAAGCAACCATTACACCACCAATTAATTCAACAGATCCTTTTGGTCCAACCAATGTAACTCCTGGTGTATCCTTATGGTCACCTGAATCTCTTAGTACTACAGGCACCCCGATTTTTATACAATCTGATGCTGATAATTCAACTTGGCTTTTCTTTCTTTCTGGTCCAAGTATCCTAACTGTTTCAAAACCGCCCTTAGGTCCAATAACTTCAACCTTCTCATTTGCGGCATATTGTCCTAACTGTTTTAACTCCTTAAAAACTGTTAGTTGATAATCCTTACCAAATAATATATCTATATCTTGTCTTGATAAATGAACATGTCTTGCTGATATTCCTAATTCTACAAACATACTACACCTCTATTCCATTTCTTTTATTACACTTGAACATCTAGGACATAAAGTTGGATGGACTTCATCAGTACCAATTCCTTCAACATACATCCAACAACGTTCACATTTTTCTTCTTCTATGGTTGTTGCTTTTAAATATAGCTCATCAAATAGCTCATATCCCTCAAAATCACCATTATTGCTAATTTCCATTCTTGAAACAATAGATATGTCTAAAATTTCTTTTTCGTTTTCTTTCAAGAAACTAAACAGTTCATCATTTTTTGTTCCAATAAATAGTTTAGCACCTAGTGAATTACCAAACATTGCTTCTTGTCTGCCTTTTTCAAGAACTTTTAAGATATGTTCTCTTATTTCTAAAAGTTTATTCCATTTTACTACTAATTCTTTATTCTCATATTGCTCATTCTCTAATGGGAAATCAAGCAACTGAATACTATCTACTTTATTCTCATCATCAAGATAATCATAAATTTCTTCCATAGTGAAAGATAAAATAGGTGTCAACATAATCATTAGACTTTTTAATATCTCAAATATAACTGTTTGAGCTGATTTTCTCTCAATGCTATCTGGTGCTGAGCCATATACTCTATCTTTAATTACATCAAGATACAAGGCACTTAGATCTAAAATGCAAAATTGATGTATTGAGTTAAAAGCCATATAGAACTCATAATTATCAAAGGCAGTTTTAGCTTTTTTAATCGTGTCGTTCAGTCTTGCCAATATATACTTGTCAATTTCCAGCAATTTATCATATTCAACTTTGTCCTTGGCTACACTATAGTCATATAGATTACCATGTAAAAATCTTAGTGTGTTTCTGATTTTTCTGTAAGACTCTGTAACTTGTTTGAATATCTCGTCAGAAACTGATATGTCTTTTTTATAGTCAGCTGAAGCTGCCCATAAACGTAGAATATCTGCACCCATTTGTTTTACAACATCTTTTGGATCAATGCCGTTACCTAATGACTTGCTCATTTTTCTGCCCTTGCCATCTACAACATAACCATGTGTTAAAACAGCTTTATAAGGAGCTTTCTCAGTAATAGCAACTGCAATTGATAAGGAAGAGTTAAACCAACCCCTATACTGATCGCTACCTTCAAGGTAAAGATCTGCCGGATAAGCTAATTCTTTTCTTTGTTTTAAGACAGCAACATTACTTACACCAGAATCAAACCAAACATCCATAATATCAGTTTCTTTTCTGAAATGATTACCACCACAGCTAGGACATACGTATCCTTCTGGTAAAAGTTCTTTGGCATCCTTACTGAACCAGATATTTGAACCATGTTCTGCTACCAAATCCCCTATGTGATAAATCAGTTGCTTATCAAGTACTGCTTCTTCACAATCTCCACAGTAAAAAATAGGAATTGGAACTCCCCATTCTCTTTGTCTTGAAATACACCAGTCACTTCTTTCAGCAATCATGCTATAGATACGTTCACGTCCCCAGCTAGGAATCCATTTAACATCATTCATAACTGCAGATAATGCATTTTCTCTAAAACCTTTAATGCTAGCAAACCATTGTTCAGTAGCTCTAAACATCAACGGACTTTTACATCTCCAACAGTGTGGATAAGAGTGCTTAATAAAAACTAAACTTAATAATGAATTGCTTTCCTCTAAATCAATAGTTATCTGTTTGTTAGTATCAACTGCCTTTTGTCCGGCATACTTTCCGGCTTCTTTTGTGAAGACACCTTGATGATCAACAGGTGAAATAACTTCTAAATTATATTTTTGTCCAACTTCAAAATCTTCAAGACCATGACCAGGTGCTGTGTGTACACAACCAGTTCCTGTTTCTAAAGTTACATGATCTCCAAGGATAACTACAGAATCTCTATCAATTAATGGATTCATGCAGACTATAAATTCAAGTTCTTCACCTTTGAACTTTTTAATTACTTTACCTTTTTCAATACCCCAGTTTTTAAAACATTCATCAACTAGTTCTTCCGCAATAACATATTTCTCATGATTTCCTTTATGTTCTGCTTCAATAAGTACATATTCAAATTCAGGATTTAAAGAAATCGCTACATTAGCAGGCAAGGTCCAAGGTGTTGTTGTCCATATAACTACATAGGCATCCTTTTCTTCAATAATACCTTTTCCGTCCTTAATTTTAAATTTCACATAAATAGAAGGTGACTTCTTCTCTGCATATTCTACTTCAGCTTCTGCTAGAGCAGTTTCGCAATCAGCGCACCAGTAAACTGGTTTGTGTCCCTTATAGATATAACCTTTATCAACCATGTCGCCAAAAACTTTAATTTGTGTACCTTCATATTTTGAATCTAAAGTAAGGTAAGGATGATCAAAATCACCTCTTACTCCTAGCCTTTTGAATGAACTACGTTGTATATCAACATATTTCAGGGCATACTCTTTACATTTTTCTCTAAATGCAGGTATTCCAACTTCATGTCTGTTAATCTTCCACTCATTTGATACTTTTTGAGCAATTGGCAATCCATGTGTATCCCAACCTGGAACATATGGAGCATCAAAGCCATTCATTGATTTGTATTTTACAACGATATCTTTTAAAATTTTATTTAAAGATGTACCTAAATGAATATCTCCATTTGCATATGGAGGTCCATCATGGAGGATATACTTATCCTTACCCTTATTTTTTTCTTGAACTTTTTCATAAATATTTATTTCTTCCCATTTAGCTAATATCTCCGGTTCTTTTTTAGGCAATCCCCCACGCATGGGAAAATCTGTCTTTGGGAGATTAAGGGTCTTATCATACTCCATTTTTTCCTCCTGTAAATTAATTATTCGACTATGTCTCTATCTAGAATTTCTAGTTGTTTTCTTAAGTCATTTTTAATTGTATTTCTATATTTAAGATATTTCATTTTCAAGGTATTATACTTTTCTTCAAGTTTTTTCCCTTGTTCATATTTATCTGCATTGGCATTTTGTAACATACTATTAGCCTTTTCCATTTTTGCTTCATATTCTGCCTTAGCTCTGGCAATTAATTTTTCTGCAGATTCTTGAGCTTTTAGCAAAGTTTCGTTCAATTCATTTTCTTTCTTTTTATAATGAGCTAATTGATTTAACAAAATATCTTTTTCTTCCTTAAGTTTTTGATTTTTATTCAAAACCTCTTCAAATTCTTCAATTATTTCATCAAGAAAAATATCAACTTCCTTTTTATCATAACCTCTTAAACCTGTTTTAAACTCTTTACTTTCAATCACTTCTGGTGTTATTTGCATGTCAATCCTCCCAAAAAATTATTTATTTTCTTTTCCTAGTTCTATAGCTCTTTCATAAGCTGCTTTTATACCTTCTTTTATCGAGGAAGAAAAATTGTTTTTTTCCATAGAAACCAAGCCATGTATAGTTGTGCCTCCAGGTGAAGTAACTTGACTCTCAAGTTCCTTAGGGCTCTTTGCTGATGTTTTCAACATCATTGTACTACCTAGTACAGTCTCAATAACTAATTTTCTAGCTAAATCTCTATTTAATCCAATTAAGACTCCACTATCTATCATTGCATCAACAAATCTATAAACATAGGCTGGCCCACTTCCACTTAAAGCAGTTACAGCATTCATTTGATTTTCCTCCAACCAAACGAACTCACCAATAGATTTCATAATAGATTCTACTTGATTTTTATCCTTTTCACTTATTTGTTTACTTTTATAAGTCAAGGCTGAAATCCCCATAGAAATAAGAGCAGGTGTATTAGGCATTACTCTTACAATTTTTTCAGTTGAAGACAGGCTCAATATTTTATCAATTGTAATTCCTGCCGCTATAGAAATTAATAAGTGATCTTTACGAATATGATTTTTATAGGTTATTAAAACCTTTTCAATAATTTGAGGTTTTACTGCTAAAACTATAATATCAGCTTCAAGAAAAAAACTATCAATATCAATCGATGATACCTTATGTTTTTCAACCATCAAATCAATTCTTTCTTGATTCACATCAAGAATCAGTATATCCTTTTTTGGAAAATCTGATTTTATCATTCCTGCTATAATAGCTTCTGCCATATTGCCAGAACCAATAAAGCCAATCCTCAATGCTAACACCTCACTATATTTTTCTAAAGTTAGGTATATCCATACCTTTATCTTTTCTTCTGACAGTAATGGTATTTTGCACATCTACAAATATTGGTGAAAAGGCTATTATTTTACTGCTAACCTTATTAATTGAACCACCTAATGCATAAACAGTTCCACTTACAAAGTCCACAATTTTTCTAGCTTCTTCAAAATCTATATCTTCAAGATTTACTATAACCATTTTATTTTTCTTTAATTCATCTGATATTCTAATTGAATCGTTGAATGTATCAGGGCTTATTAATACTACTGATAATTTCTTCTTAACATCCTTGGTGAATAGTTCATCACTAAAGCCATCCAGTTCACCTTTTTTTTCATCCTTGTCATCATAATCGTATTCATCATCAGAATACTCATCATCTTCTTCATTTTCCTCATATTCGTCATCTTCGTACTCTTCTTCTTTTGAAAAATAACCCTTAATTCTTTCAATCATAATAATACCTCCTATTATCTTTTTCCGTATAATGAGGATCCAACTCTAATGATATTTGCTCCTTCAAGTATAGCCCATTTAAAATCCTGGCTCATGCCCATTGAAAGATAGTCCATACAAATATTATTAATATTCATATTACTAATCTCCTCTTTTAGAAGTCTTAATCCTTTAAAAACATCTCTAACAACAGATTCATCCTCTACATTTGGAGCCATTGTCATCAAACCGCTTACTCTAATACCTTTTAAATTTGATATCTTATTGAGTAATTCCATGATATTTTCTTTCATAACACCAAATTTACTTTCTTCTCCTGAGACATTTACTTCAATTAAAACATCTTGTATTAAATTAAGTTTTTCACTTCGTTTTGATATTTCTTCAGCTAATTCAAATGAATCTACTGAATGTATCAATTTTGCTTTACCTACAATATACTTAACTTTATTCTTCTGTAAATGACCTATAAAATGCCAATTTACTTTATCTCTAATTATATCATATTTTCCAGAAAATTCCTGTGCTTTATTTTCACCTACATCATTTATTCCAAGTTTAAGACCTTCAGAAATAACATCAACAGGAAAAGTCTTAGTTACTCCTACTAGCAACACTTCATCTTTTCTTTGTGCTAATTCCATACTTTCTTTAATTTCTTTATTTATTATTTCAAGATTTTTCTTTAATGTATCCATTTAGTCTCCTTTTATCATAATTATTCCAGCCATTCTTCCTGTCTTACCACATTCTTTCCTATGAGAATAAAACATATCTAAATCACAACTGGTACAATATTCTGCTTTTTCTATTTTGTTTAAGCCCTTATTTAACAACTGTTTATTTATGATATTACCTAGATCAAGATGGTTATTTTCATTATATGTTTCCTCAATATAACCAAACCCCTTAAATTTTTCAATAATATCATTGCTAACTTCATAACAAGCCTTACAAATATATGGCCCAATAACAGCGATTAGATCCTGTGGCTTTGAATTAAATTCTTTAATAAAAGCATCAATAGTATTAGCTGCTATGTTATTCAAAGTACCTTTCCATCCGGAATGAATAATGCCTATGGCTTCTTTAATAGGGTCTACTATAAATACCGGCACACAATCAGCATAAAATGCAAAAAGTGGCAAGCCTGGAGCATTTGTAATTAAGGCATCTGTATTTTCTATGCTCTTTTCATAGTCGGTTGACCCTTTTCCTAAGTCATCCAAAGTCACTCTTACAACATTATTTCCATGAACCTGTTTAGCTGAAACTAATCTATTGGAATCAATATCTAATGATTCAGCAAATAGTCTTCTATTTGCAACTACATTTTCTTTTATATCTCCAACATGTAATCCAAGATTTCCAAAATCACGCGTTGAAAAAGCATGTTCTACAAAATTAATTTGTTCTAACACATTACTTTTTAGCAATCGTCTATTTTTATAGGTAAGAATATACATCGCTTCTCCTAAATATAGCCGCTCTATGAGCGGCTATTCTTTTTGTTCTTGGTATTTAGCAAACTTTCAATCTCTTCTCTGAAAGTTTCAACATCCTTGAATTCCCTGTAAACTGATGCAAAGCGTACATATGCTACAGGATCAAGCTTTTGAAGATGGTTCATCACCATTTGCCCGATTAATTCACTTTTGATTTCTTTTTCTCCAACATTATGTAAATCTCTTTCGATTTCATCAACCATTTTTTCAATCGCTTCAAAACCAACATTGGTTTTTTGGCAAGACTTTAGAATACCTCTTAATAATTTATCCTTATCGAATAAATCTCTTTTGCTATTTTTTTTAATGACAATTATCGGTGCTTGTTCTGCTTTTTCATAGGTTGTAAATCTTTTTTTGCATACAATACATTCTCTTCTACGTCTGATACCATTTCCATCTTCTACTGGTCTGGAGTCAAGTACTTTTGAATCGGGGCTATTACAATATATGCAACGCATAATTCTTAACGCTTATTCAAGAAATTTAGGAATAGTAAATACTATGTCCAAACTTTCTTTTTCATCTTCCTTAGCAGCTTCTTCAGCCGCTTTTATATCATCTAATTCCTTTTTGCTTTTCTTTTGTCTGCTTTTAATACTAGTAAATTCACCCTCGAATCCTGTAGCTATAACTGTAACAGATACTTCATCCTCTATGGATGAATCAATTGAAGCACCAAATATCACATTAACTTCAGCATCACATGCTTCAGTAACGATATTAGCAATTTCATTTACTTCATAAAGTGTTAAGTCACTACCACCAGTAATATTAAGAAGTACGCCCTTAGCTCCGTCAATACTAGTATCTAGTAAAGCACTTGAAATTGATGCAATAGCAGCTTCTTGAGCTCTATTTTCACCAGAGGATCTACCAATACCCATCAATGCAGCTCCATTTTCTGACATAATAGTTCTAACGTCAGCAAAGTCTAGATTGATTAATGCAGGCATAACAATTAAGTCTGAGATACTTTGAACACCTTGTCTTAATATATCATCAGCCATCTTAAAAGCTTGTAGCATCGGGGTTCTTTTATCAGCTAGTTCTAATAATTTATCATTTTGAACAATTATTAAACTATCTACATATTGAGAAAGCTTTTCAATACCATCTCTTGCTGAAGCTTCTCTTTTTTTACCTTCAAACGAAAATGGCTTTGTTACAACTCCAATAGTTAAAGCTCCAACCTCTTTGGCTATTTGAGCAACTACCGGTGCTGCACCAGTTCCTGTTCCACCACCCATTCCTGCAGTGATAAAGATCATATCTGTACCTTGTAACAGTTTATATAGTTCTTCTTTGCTTTCATCTGCAGCGGCTTTTCCTATTTCAGGATTAGCTCCGGCTCCTAAGCCTTTAGTTAACTTACTGCCAATTTGTATCTTTTTGTTCGCCAATGAGCTTTGTAATGATTGAGCATCAGTATTGATAGATATGAAGTCTACCCCTTGTAGGCCAGCTTCAATCATTCTATTGATAGCATTATTACCACCGCCACCAATTCCAACTACCTTAATACTTGCTGAGTTGTTAAAATTTGCATCTTCAAATTCAATCACGTGAGATCCTCCTTGGTTTTTAAAATAATTTTATCCGGATTTGAAACGTCAATATAGTCTATAGTATTTCCCAAGAGCTCACTGTCTCTTAACAGTGTCTCTATAGTTTTCAGTTTTTTGAGAACATCAGTATTTTCACCTATTAAGACCTTGTAGCTTCCAGTTGGATATATGGCTACTCCATAATCGTTAACTGTAATCTCATTTAACAGATATTGTTTGTCCTCTGGTACTTCTTTTATAAAATCAAGTGCTAACCTTATATCCTTTTGTACTAATACTTGCCCTACCCTGGTTTCACTTTCTAAGTAAGTTCCAGTAAGTATAGGCGCTGTGCTTTGGTTCAGCTTATTGCTTTGATTAATTATCTCACCATTTGCATCAATAAATAAGTATTCTTGTTGATTTAAAAGTACTAGTTTAGGTTTTTTTTCAGTTACCTCTATTATTATTTTATTTGGTAGTTCCTGCTTTATCTTAACTTTGTCTATAATATTAAATTTTTCTTTAATTGATTTTTCTTTTGCTAATAAATTTTGTAAAAATATATTAGATCCAAAATTCATATTTGCTGTTTTCTCTACTTGACCAGGTTCTAAAGAGTATACTCCTTTTAATTCAACAATTTCAATATTGAAGAAACTTGAAAAAAAAGCAAAATAACTTATTGATATAGTAATTGATAATAAAGTTAGAGTTAGAAAAAACTTTTTTAATTTAGTTTTAAATGAAGATTTTTTATCTTTCTCACCTTCATTTTCTTTGCGTCTTTTGATTCCTATCCCCCCAATTTACTACATATAGTAGTATTATAGCAATTATAAGTTAAATAAGCAAACCTACATATTAAATAATTTTATTTCTAATTCAATGTCAATATCATACGTGTCACTGATTTTTTGTCTAATAGTTTTTATTAAATATATTACATCATCGCTGGTAGCCATATTTTCATTTATAATGAAATTACCATGTAATTCTGAAACCTTTGCATCCCCTGCTTTAAGACCTTTCAACCCTGCATCTTCAATAAGCTTTCCAGCTGGTCCAATACTAGGATTTTTGAAAACACTACCTGCACTAGGCTTGTTAGGCTGTTTAGACAATCTATATTGTTTAGCTTCCTTCATCTTTGATGAAATATCCAAAATAGATCCTTTCTTTAAAAATAATTCTATACTTAGTATAACAATATTGTTTTTATTTTCGAATATGGAAGTTCTATATTTAAATCCACACATTTCTTTAGTATATTCGACTATTTTATTATTCTCTAATACTTTAACCTTGGTTGTTATGTCCCCGATAGCTTGTTTATGTGCCTCTGCATTAGTTAATATAGCTCCACCAATGGATCCAGGTATATAACTTAAGTATTCACATCCTGTTAGTTTTTCTTCTTTGGCAATCTGTCCTAATTTTGCCAGGGTTAATCCACTTGAACAAATTAATTTAAAACCATCTGATACTTCTAAAATATTATAAGAGACATAATTCTTTCCAAGATAT
>JBGSJN010000048.1:0-11299 GCA_041741995.1 Bacillota bacterium | reverse complement strand
CTGACCTTAGATTTAGAAGAACAATTAAATGATCAAGCTGAAGTAAGGGCTGAGATTATTTATTTGATTGACATAATCAATAAATTTAAACAAGAATTAATGAAGGAAAAAAGAAAAATTAATCTTTTTGACTATAATGATATTGAACATTTTGCATTGGAACTTTTGACAAATTCTGATATTAGTAAGAAGTATAAGGAATATTATGAATATATTTGTATTGATGAGTATCAGGATACCAATGGTGTACAAGAAAATATCTTTAATTTGATAGGAAGAGATAATAATCTGTTTTATGTTGGAGATTTAAAACAGAGCATATATAGATTTAGACTAGCTGATTCAAGTATTTTTAAAGAAAAAGTTATTAGATATGAAAAAAATATGAATTGTGAAGCTTTAACCTTAAATAGGAATTTCAGGTCTAGTATAAGTGTAGTAAATGGTGTTAATAGTTTATTTAATCATTTAATGGATGGATTTTTTTCACCAGTAAAATATAAAGACGAAGCTCAATTAGTACATGGTTCTGCAATTTTAAATAAAAATAAAATTGAAACTTATGTTATCTACCTCACTCCTAAAGATGATATTGATTCATTAGATGATTCTGATGAACAAGATGATGAGTTTAAATATGATAAAGTGCAAAAAGAAGCAGAAGTGTGTGCTAGAAGAATAAGACAACTTGTAGATGAGGATTCCTATAAATATAGTGATTTTACAATATTAGCAAATTCAATTAGGTTTATTGTAGAACCTTTCAAAGAGATCTTTGATAAATATTCAATCCCTATTTATGGTGAAGTGGATACAGGTTTTTTAAAATCCTTAAGTGTAGGGTTTTTTATCGATTATCTAGAGATTATCGATAATATAAATAATGATCTTGCTTTGATTAATATATTGAAAAGTCCTATCTATAGTTTTACATTGGAAGATTTAGCATTAATAAGAAAGAACAAAAATAAAGGAGAACTAGTTATAAGTTCTTTATATAGATATTTAGAGAATGAAGATGGCTTTATTAACATTAAAGACAAAATCAAATTATTTATTATTAACATTAAAGACTTGAAAACTAGACTAAATGAACATAATCTAACAGATTTTTCAATACAACTATTAATTGATTCGAAATACTATTTTACTATATTCAGGAAAGAAGATTATGACTTAGAAAGTCTTAATCTAAAGGAGTTATTAAGACTGATATCAGACTTTGAAGATTCAAACAATACTCATCTTAGTGGATTTTTAAAGTATTATAGACATATTCAAAAGAATGAAATTAGCATTCCTAGTTCAAGTCTAATATCAGAAGAAGATAACGTAGTAAGATTACAAACTATTCATAAAAGTAAAGGGTTAGAATATGATAATGTTTTTTTGGTTAAACTAGGAGATATTTGGAAAAGTAACGCAATTAAACAGATTAACTATCATCAAAAGCTTGGCATAGGTGCTAAGATACAAGATGTGAATAAAAGAAGTAAAAAGAAAACTTTTAATTATGATATAATCAACAAGGCTTTGAGTTATGAAAACCTAGAAGATAAACTTAATTTACTATATGTTGCTATGACCAGAGCTAAAAAAAATCTATTTCTTGTTGGGACAATAAAAAAAATGGAAAAATATAAATCATATAATTTCAATAATATAGTTAAAGCAAGGTCTTTGTACGATTTGATTTTACCAATAATATTCAATGATGATACAGCAAGATCTAATTTTGAAGTTTATCAAGAAAGTGGTATTATAAACAAGGGTAGTTATAAGATGAATAAAAGTGTAAGAGTTGATCTTGAATCGAATGATGAAGATTATAGAAGTAGGAATGTAATCCAAATACCTAAAAAACTTTCAGCCACAGATTTTGTTAGAACTAACTCTCTTGAAAAAGCACTCAATAGTGACCTGTTAAAAAATAGTCTAAAGATAAAGCCTGATTTTTTACAAGGAAAAAAAATTTCTAGTGTGGAAAAGGGTATAATTTATCATCTGGTAATGGAATTACTTGATTATACTAAGAAATATACAATTGAACAATTAAGAGAAGAAATTAAGAAACTCTTAAAAAAAGGTGTTCTTTCAATTTTGGAAGAGGAATCTTTGGACATAGAAGGTATTTTCGGATTTTTAAATAGCACAATATATGACAGAATGTTGAAAGCCGCTAATTTTGAAAAGGAAAAACCGTTTAACTTAATGATTGATCCCTCGATGATTAGTGATGATTACATAGGCGAAAATAAAATATTGATTCAGGGAATTATCGATTTATATTTTATTGAAGATTCTAAATGTATTTTAGTAGACTATAAGACTGATTATGTTGATCAAGAAAAGATAAAAGAAAAACTTGAAGAATATAAAAAGCAATTGCAGCTTTATAAGATGGCAATCGAAAATATTAAAGGTATTCAAGTATCAGAAGCATATTTGTATTTTAGTAAAATAAGAGATTTTGTAAGAATAGATTTTGGAGGTTAAGATGACTGAATTTTTATTTGCCGTAGTAGGCATTTTTATTGGTGGAATAATTATTTACTTTACAAAGGTCATGGGTCTTGATTTAAAAAATAATTTATTGAAAACTGAAATTATAAAATATCAATCATTATTAGAAAGTGAAAAGAAATTAGCTGATGAAAAAGAAAAGTTGCTTAAAAAAAGTGAAGAAGATTTAACTGAATCTTTTAGGGCAATTTCTTACAAGTTATTAAAAGAAAATCAAGCAAATTTTTTAGACTTGGCTAAATCAGAATTTGCTAAGACTAGTATGGAAAATAAGAATGAATTAGAAAAAAAAGAAGAATCAATCAAAAACATCGTCACTCCAATGAAAGAAATACTTGGTGAAGTAAAAGGGAAAATGGAAGAAATCGACAAGGAATATCAAAAGACCTTTACGGAAGTCAAGGAGCAATTCAAATTTTTAAAAGAAGATCAAACAAAATTACAAATAGAAACTGCAAATTTAGTCAAGGCATTAAGAGCTCCTCAAACAAGAGGTCGTTGGGGTGAAATACAACTTAAAAGAGTTGTTGAAATGGCTGGGATGGTAAATTTTGTGGATTTTGTAGAACAGTTTTCCACAGATACAGATTCAGGAAGACTAAGACCGGACATGTTAATTAAGTTGCCAGGTAATAAAACTATTGTTATTGATGCTAAAACACCTTTAGATGCCTATTTAAATTTAATAGAAGCAGTAGATGATATAGATAAGCGTAAATATTTATTAGAACATGGAAGACAGATAAAAGATCATATTGGCAAATTAAGTAGTAAGGCTTATTGGGATCAATTTCCTGAAAGTCCAGAATTTGTTGTGTTATTTTTACCTAATGAAGCTCTTTATGGAGCTGCATTGGAAGCAGAGCCTCAACTTATTGAACTTGGAGCTAGTAAGAATGTTATTATAGCTACTCCGACAACTTTAATAGCATTATTAAAGGCTATAGCTTATGGCTGGAATCAAGAGACTTTAGCAGTAAATGCTAAATTAATTAGTAATCTTGGCAAAGAGCTATATGATAGAATGTCAGTATTGGCTGAACATTTAGATAATATTAAAAAAGGGCTTGATAGATCTGTAGATTCTTATAATAAAGCTGTTGGTGCTTTTGAGTCTAGAGTTCTGCCTACAACAAGAAAGTTTAAGGAATTAGGAATATCAAGCGATAAGTCAATTAATGAACTTAATAGTATTGAAATTGTAACTAAAGATCTAAGGAGCATTGATTAATGCAAACTTCGATTGATTTTAGCAAAGGAAATATATATAAACTTATATTCACCTTATCATATCCTTCAATCATTGCAATGCTAGTAAATGCCTCAAACAATATAGTCAATGGTATGTATTTAGGTAATTTAATTGGTGGGAATGCTCTTGCAGTTACTGCAGTAACGTTACCAATTGAAATGGTATTGGTAGCACTTGGTACTATGGCAACCTTAGGGACAGCAGCTATGGTATCTGTAAAACTAGGAAGTAAGAGACATAAAACAATAGATAATATCGTTTGGACAGGTATTGTATCTGCTATAATACTAACTATAGGCATAATTGTTATAGGTACGGTATTCTCAGACTTCATTATTAACTTAGCTGGAGGTAAAGGTGTATTATTTGATGATACTAAAATATACTATTCGGCTATTTTAATCGGATGGCTATTTGCACCTACAATCTTTTTGGCCAATAATTTATTAAGAACAATAGGAGAAGCCAAAAAAGCTTCTAGTATAATATTAACCAGCATAATAACAAATATTATCTTCACGCCGATATTTATAGTAATATTTGATATGGGTATATTTGGAGCAGGACTTGCAAATTCCTTTGGTCAGTTCTTATCTTTTTTATTAGTACTATATTACTATAAAGTGAAAAAATTACCTGCGGAACTTAATTTTAAAAAAGTAAGATTTAAATGGTTGTACTATAAAAAGATGAATCTCCTAGGCTTTTCAGCATTTGTCAGACAAGCTTTAAATAGTGTAGGGGCGATACTCTTGAATAATTTGTTCTTGGCTTATGGTGGTGTAATAGCTTTAAATGCAATTGGTATTATCTTAAAAATAAATACATTTCTATTTCTGCCAATATTTGGATTGCTTCATGGTTTACAACCACTGATGGCATATACTTATGGAATGAAGGATTTTAAAAGATTAAAAGAAATAGTTAATAAAGGGATTTTTATTGCATTTAGCATGTCCTTTATAGCTTTGATTGTAGTAATTCTATTAAATGATCAGATTATTAATCTTTTTACAAAAGAAAACGATTTTGTAGAAATGGCAAAATATGGAATGATATTTGTTATGGGTGGTATGCCATTGGTTGGAATACAATTAATTGGTTCATCAGCATATCAATCTTTTAATAAACCTTATGCAGCAATACTTTTAGCTGGATTAAGACAATTGATTTTAATGATACCATTACTATTAATATTTTCATATTATTTTGGTCTTGATGGGATATGGGTTAGTTTTCCGGTAGCGGATATTCTAACTGGGGTCATTAGCTATATTGTTGTAATGGTTGGATTAAGAAAAATTAAGAATAGATGGGAGAAACAGCTTGTCAAATCATAAAGAGAGTTCTTTTATAAAAAATGCTTTCATTTTATCTGCTGCAGCAATAATTTCTAAAATATTAGGTGCTTTTTATCAAGCATTCCTTTATCAGACTGTGGGCTCTGGTGGGGTAGGAATATATATGAAAGGCATTAATTTTTATGCTATGCTCCTTGCAATATCTGCTGCGGGTATACCTATAGCTATTTCTAAACTTATGTCAGAGGAAAGAGCTGCTGGAAGAGATGATGTTGCCAATAGAATATTTTCTTATTCATTAAAATTATTATTTTTTCTAGGTTTGATTCTTTCTATTGGACTTTTTTTATTTGCTCCATTAATTGCTAAATATATATTTGTGGACCCAAGGACTACTTATGTCCTCCAAGCTATGGCCCCAGCATTATTAATTGTAACAGTAATGTCTGCTTTTAGAGGTTATTTTCAAGGTAAACAACAGATGTTACCTACTGGAATATCCCAAGTTTTTGAACAAATTGCCAGAGTTGGTTTTTCAGTAGGTATAACTATTTATATTTTAAATAACTTCATAGGAAATAATTCTTTAAGAATTATCAATGGGGTAGCTTTTGGTCCTTTTGTTGGTGCTGTTTTAGCATTGATTGTGCTTCTAATGTTTTTTAAAAATAAGGGTGAGTCTATTGTATTATTAAAAAGCAATAAGAAGGATAATCTTAAGATACTGAAAAGAATAATTCTATTTGCAATGCCTGTTACCTTGGCTGCACTATTACCAACTTTTCTTGATGTTATTGAAGGTATAATTATACCTATCAGATTAATGGCTACAGGTTTTAGTCTAAATGCTGCTGATAGACTTTATGGTTCTTTTAGCGGCGCTGTTTTAGCTTTGGTAAATCTAATCGTTTCGACATCATCAGCTTTTGCCATTAGTATTGTACCAGCTATTTCAGCTGCCATAGGTCGCAATGATAAAAAAGATTTAGCGAGAAAAGTGAAGTTATCTATAAAAATGGTTAATTTCATAAGTGTACCAGCTGGATTTGGCTTATTGTTTCTTGGTAGACCAATACTTGAACTGATATTTAATGCTGGAGATGCTTATCGGATTATGCAATTTAGTTTCATTATGGTATTATTCATTGGTTTATATCATAATACAACTGGGATATTACAAGGTATGGGTAAAACATTTATTCCTATTATCAGTTTAGTAATTGGTTTAGTTGTTAATGTTCTGGTACTTACTATTTTAATTTCTTTTAATTCGTTAAATATCCTTGCGGCACCAATAGCATACACATTCACCTACTTGGTTGCTTTTGGGATAAATTATTTAGCTATTAAAAGAAATATTAGCTTTAAGTCTGATTGGTACATTTGGTTTCCACGAGTAGCTTTAAGTGGTTTAATAACTGGTTTTATGGCTTTGATGTCCTATAAATTGTTTTTTATGATATTTGTTGATTTATTTGGATATTCAGTAAGTCAATTAATTTCATTAATTTTATGTGTACTTGTTGCATTTGTTGTTTATGTAATTGTATTGGTTATTTCTAGGGGAATAACTAGAAATGAAGCTATGGATATACCAAAATTTTCGAAAATTGTACTTAAAGTATTTGATAAATTGAGAATTGAGAATTAAGAATTAGGAGATTTTAATGATTAAAAAGATTAAGAATGATAACAAGGAAATAATATTACTTGGAACGGCGCATGTTTCCAAGGCTAGTGCTACAGAAGTAGTTGAAACTATTAAGGAATTACAACCTGATGTAGTGGCTATTGAATTATGTCAAGGAAGATTTGATAATTTAAATAATGACAACAAATATGAGAATCTTAATATTGGAGAAGTGATTAAAAAAGGACAAACAATTTTTGTTATGGCTAATTTATTGTTATCTGCTTATCAAAAGAAAATGGGCGATAAAATTGGAATTAAACCAGGAGCAGAAATGATAGCTGCGATTGAAGAAAGTAAAAATATAGGATCTAAACTTAAATTAGTTGATAGACCAATCGAGGTTACGTTGAAAAGAGTTACTAGGCAGCTTGGTTTTATAGATAAGATTAGTACGGTAGCTAGTGTACTTACCTATTTATTTAGCAAGGATGAAGTAGAAGAGGTGAATGAAGAAACTATAGAGTCATTAAAGGATAGTAGTGTTATTCTTGATACAATCAATGAATTAGGATTGAAATTTCCTAATGTTAAAAAGTATCTGCTAGATGAAAGAGATAGTTATATGGCCTATAAAGTAAGTAAGATTCAAGGCGAGAAGGTTCTTGTTGTCCTTGGTGCAGCTCATCTTGAAGGGGTATATGCTCATCTGATAGCAGATGATGTAACACGTGAGGAAATGAAGGAAATTTCTGCTATACCAAAGAAAAAGAAATATGGACATTTTATTGCAGGTGCATTATTAATATTGGTTTTGGTCATTCTAGTGTTCACTATAAATCAGAGCCCTTTGGAAGGTGCTACTAATATAATCAGGTGGTTGATACTAACAAGTAGTCTTGGAGGAATAGGAGCTTTTATTGCAGGTGCTCATCCTTTATCTATTCTGGCTACAATGATTGGTTCGCCTATTGGCGCAGCTTCCCCAGTCTTATCATCTGGAATGATAGGTGCTTTAGTTGAAACAAATTTAAGAAAACCTCAAGTAAAGGACTTTAGTTTATTAGGGGATGATTTATTTATTTTTAAAAGATGGAGAAAGAATAATTTATTAAGGGTTTTCTTGATTTTTTTTCTGGCTTCGTTTGGAAGTGCAATAGGAAATATAATTGGATTGAAAAGTATATTTTCAAGTTTTTTCAAATTATTTTAAATAAAAAAGGAGGTAGATTTAGTTCTACCTCCTTTTGATTCTAATATTATTCCTATTTTCTCACAATCAATTTTGTTGTTATAAAATATGATCCTATAAAGAATAAGCCTCCAAATATTAAGCCTAAGCCTGTAAATATGTACCATTGGCTAGTTTCAATTATTACCTGTAAACTTACTAAAACAGGTACTCTACTTTGGTAAAGGTTGATTATAGCAAAAACTATTACTAGAATATATAAAGCATATTGTCCTTTTTTAAAACCATACTTATAGAATATTGGTAACAATAATCCAGCTGTTATTAAAAATATAACAATCATAATAATAATTGAATAAATAGGTATCAAATCAATACTAGAAGCAGTAAACATTGAAACCACATTGGATGTAAAAAAACTAATCAATATTACAACTAATAACAATAGAATTGAGTAAATATATCTTGCTTTTATCATTTCTTTATTTTGTTTTTGTAATGTTATGTTTTGATATTCATCTCTTCTAAAAGGTATCAAAGCAAAACATAGGGGAATTAAGAAAAACACTGCCCCCATATCAGAAATCGTATAGATTATAAATAATAGAGCGAAAATCATAATCATTCTTTTATTAAGTATTGATTGGAAATCATGGATAATGTTTTGTTTCAAATTTTCATTAAATTTCATTTTTAGTTCTCCTTATTTGTTATGTAAACATTATATATAATAATAGTGGTATTAAGCAACATGAATAGGTTTAACATTTTAAGTTAAATTTCTAGCACTATTAATATGAATTATGATATTATATAAAAAGATAATGGAAAGGAAGTGCATAATGGAAATTAACAAAGATATGACAATAGGTGAATTAGTAAGAGATTTTCCTGAAGTTATTCCTGTTTTGTTTTCTTATCATCTAGGTTGTATAGGCTGTCCTTCAGCACAAGCTGAAACCTTGGAGGAAGCCTGTATAGTTCATGGTATAGATTTACAGTCAATGTTGGAAGACTTGAGAACAGCCGTAGAAGAAGAAAAGAATAAATAATAAAAGCCCTGTGTACACAGGGCTTTTTTATTCCTGATATTTCTCCAATCCAATTTTATCAATAATTTTTATAGATTCCTTATAGTAATCGATTAAACCTTCTTCCTTGAAGCGTGCCATCTCTCTTGATAAAGAGGGCCTAGACACATTTAGGTATTCAGCCATCTTCTGACGGTTGAAGGGTATGGAAAAGGTCAAACTATCTTTTCCTTCGGATAGGTCCAGCAAGAATCTACTTAGTTTGCCTCTAATTGACTTAAGTTGCAAATAATAAACACGTTTATTCATATAAAATGCTTTTTTTGCTAATAGGACAATCAAATTATCCTTAAGTTCGTTGAATTTATATACATTTTTTATAGGTATAAATATGATTTCAGTATTATCACTGCTTGAAATCACTAGATTACTAATTCGATTATTGGAGATAGCCATAACCTCACCAATCATGCTATTCTCTTCTAACAATGCAATCATGGTCTTGTTTCCTCCTGATGTTTCTTTGGCGATAAGTACATTGCCTTTTAGAATGATGCCAAGACTGTCAATATATTCATCACCTTTAAATATAACCTCATTTTTCATATACTTTTTGATAGTAAAATCAAGATCAAGCATCATTGCATCAACTTTTTGTTTTTTGATATTCTTGAACAAATCACTTTGATAAGGAAAAGTCACCATTGCACCCCCATTTTTCATTACACTATAAGTATAAATTAGGATAAATATTTCAGCAAGTCAAATATTTGGCATATTGTAAATGATTACATTTTTTTTTATCATAAATTTGCACTTTATAGTGGAATATTTAGTAAATTTAATGTAAAATTGAGTATGTCGTCTGGAAAGGATAAAATTCTTTCTCGGACTTTTGATGTTTATAATAATTTTAGGAGGATACTAAATGAGAACACTTATTGACTTAACAATCAACGAAGCAGTATTAGAAAAAACTGTTCAACGTGCTAAGGAACAAAATATTATCGTTCCAACAATTGCACAAATGAAAAACCCGGATTTAATTCCACAAGAGATTAAAGACAAACTAAAGACTGTTAACACACAAGATTTAGACCCTATTAATCTTTTCAGAATTTCTTGGTACAATGAGCCTAAACAGGAAGGTGGACTATATAATTCAAACAAGCTTCCTAACTACATTGAAATTCCATCTGAAATTTCTGGAGTTAAAGCTAGAATTTTTGCAATGTCAGGTAAATACTTTCCAATCGGAGCTCACAAAGTTGGACCTGCTTATGCATGTCTAGTTCCAAGACTAGTAACTGGTCAATTTGACCCTACTTATCATGAGGCTGTTTGGCCATCAACAGGTAACTACTGTAGAGGTGGAGCTTTATTATCTAACTTATTAGGTTGTAAATCAATCGCAATTCTTCCTGAAAACATGTCAGCTGAAAGATTCAACTGGTTGAAGAAGGTTGCTGATGAAATTATTCCTACATATGGTTCTGAGTCAAACGTTAAAGAAATCTATGACGAAACTTGGAGACTAAAAAGAGAAAGACCTGGAAAAGCAATTATCTTTAATCAATTTGGTGAGTTAATTAACCACTTATGGCACTATGAAGTTACTGGAAGTGCTATGCAAAGCATATATGAAGCTGAAAAAACTGCTACATCAAAATTATCAGCAGTTTGTTTAACTTCTGGTTCTGCTGGAACTTTAGGATCAGGAGATTACATTAAGGATCACTATCAAGGTGCTAAACTAGCAGTTGGTGAAGCTACTGACTGTTCAACACTTCTAAATAATGGATTCGGAGAACACTGGATTGAAGGTATTGGCGACAAGCACATTCCTTGGATTCACAACGTTAAGAACAGCGACATGTTAATAGGTATTGATGATGCAGATGCTCTGAGACTTTTCAGACTATTCAATGAACCAGCTGGTCAAGAATATTTAAAATCAATTGGTGTAAAACAAGACGTTATTGACAAGTTAAATTGGGCTGGAATTTCTGGTGCTGCTAATATTATTATGGCTATCAAAATGGCTAAATATTATGAGTACACTGAAGATGATTGCATCTTAACTGTATTAACAGACTCTGCTGAAATGTATCAATCTCGTTTAGCTGAGATGGATGAAGAATTCGGTAAATATTCTACAGTTCAAGCTGCTGTTGACCATTCTGTTTCTGCCTTGGAAAACGACATCGACTATGTTGAAGAGTTGACTTATGCATCCAAGAAAAGAGTTCACAACTTGAAATACTACACTTGGATTGAACAACAACAATATGATGTTGATGACTTAAATGCACAATGGTATGACTATGACAATTACTGGACTAAACTACATACAATGGCTCCAGAAATTGA
>JBGSJN010000047.1:0-1981 GCA_041741995.1 Bacillota bacterium | reverse complement strand
TTTGGGTGATTATATATCTTTTCAGTAACATATTGCGAGAATTTATTTCTATCAACAGCTAGTGCACCACCTGCAGGCACCATATTATTTATTGCCGCTTCCATAATTAAACTTTCAAGTTCCAAAAGCTCTTTCTTCAATAATCCTACACCTTGGGTTATATCATTACCTCTAAGTGAATTACTACAAACAAGTTCAGATAAAAGATCAGATTTCTGAGCTTCATTTTTATCGAACTTTTTTTTTTCGAATAAATTAACTTTAATCCCTCTTTGGGCTAGATAAAATGCTGCTTCACAACCGGCAAGTCCACCACCAATTATATTGACTTCCTTCATTATTCATCACCTTCTTGTGGTTTCTTCCTATTATATTTACAACTAGAACAAGCAATAATCTTACCCTTATCCAATAGAATAGCCCCACAATCAGGACATTTTTCATTTATCGGTCTACTCCAAAAAGAAGTGTTGCACTCAGGGTAATTGCTACATCCAAAAAATACCCTACCTGACTTGCTTCTTTTAACTACAATTTCACCATCACAATTTGGACATGGTACACCGATTTTTTCAACCAGGACTTTTGTATTCCTACATTCAGGAAAACCTGGACATGCCAGGAATTTGCCAAATCTCCCGTTTTTTATGACCATATTTCGCCCACATTTGTCGCAAATAACATCAGTTACTTCATCAAGAGGCTTTTCTAATACTATTTTTGCTATTTCGTCTTCTGCTTTTTTCAATACTGTCTCAAATGGTCCATAAAAGTCTCTAATTATTTTTTTCCACTCTCTTTTACCATCTGCTACTAAATCTAATTCATTTTCTAATTTGGAAGTGAATTTAATATTTATAACATTCTGAAAATATCCATCTAGCAAGTCAAGAACTAGCCTGCCTAGTTCTGTACTATATAGAAGTTTCTTTTCTCTTAGGACATAGCCTCTTTTTAAAATTGTATCCATAATTGAAGCATATGTACTTGGCCTACCTATTCCTAGGCTCTCTAGTTTTTTAATTAATGTTGCTTCTGTATATCGTTGAGGCGGTTGAGTGAAATGTTGGTTCCCTTTTATTTCACCAATACTTAAACTCTCTCCCTCTATAATTTCAGGAAGCAAATTATCCTCGTCTTCTTTGTCCGTCCCTACTATCAGATAACCTTTAAATTTAAGTTTACTACCAATCGCTTTAAATATATAATCTCCAACACCTATTTCAACTGTCATTTGATCATATATGGCCGATGGCATTTCACTAGCTAAAAATCTTTCCCAGATTAGTTTATATAGCTTGTATTGATCTTTAGTCAATGAATCTTTCAATTCCATTGGTGTTCTATTGATTGATGTTGGCCTTACAGCTTCATGGGCATCCTGTGCTTTATTGCTTATTTTATAGAACCTGGTTTTTGCCGGAATATAATCCTCACCAAAGACATTTTTAATATATTCCTTCGTTTCTTCTTTAGCAACTGGAGATATTCTAGTTGAGTCTGTTCTCATATAGGTAATAAGACCAACTAGCCCTCCATTTGCTTTTCCTAAGTCAATACCTTCGTAGAGTTCTTGGGCAACTTGCATTGTTTTCTTACTTGTAAAGTTTAAAACATTAGCTGCTTTTTGTTGTAATGTGCTTGTTATAAAAGGAGGTTTCGGATTATTTTTCTTATCCTTCATCTTTACACTATTTACAATAGCTGTACCTTGTTTTATCTTTTCAACATGTTCATTTGTTATCTTCCCATCAACTAGACTAAGCTTATTGCCTTGGTATATGTATAGTTGTCCAGTAAAGCATATGTTATCTTTTTTACAGAATTTTCCATCTATATCCCAATATTCTTCTTCTATAAATGCATCAATTTCTTTCTCTCTATCAATTATTAGTTGCACGGTTACCGATTGGACCCTCCCGGCAGATAGTCCTTTCTTTATTTTTTTCCAAAGTAGAGGGCTTAATTTATAGCCAACTAT
>JBGSJN010000046.1:0-2531 GCA_041741995.1 Bacillota bacterium | reverse complement strand
GACTTTATTTTTTCAGTTATTGGTGAAGAATTCGGATTTATTGGGACCATAAGTATCCTGATAATATATTTCATTTTCTTGGTAAAGGCTTTAATAATTGCCCATGAGTGTCTTGACCATTATGGTTATGTTGTGGTTATGGGATTTATTAGTATGTTTCTTTTTCATATTGTAGAAAATATAGGGATGAATTTAAGCTTAATGCCAATTACAGGAATACCACTACCTTTCCTTAGTGCGGCAGGAAGTAACTTGATAGTTAATTTCCTTGCTTGCGGAATAATTATAAATATAAGTATGCAACGAACGAAAGTAATATTTTAGGAGTATAGATGGATATAAGAAAAATAGTTTATGAGGAATTATTAACTGAAGTAGAAAAGCCGGGAAGATATATCGGTGGGGAATGGAATAGTACTAAAAAGACCTTTGAAGAGACAAAATGTCAAATAGTTTTTTGTTTTCCCGATGTTTATGAAGTGGGAATGTCACATCTTGGCATGCAAATTCTTTATGGACTAGTTAATGAGACTACCCCATATTTAATGGAAAGATCATTTATGCCTTGGCCTGATATGTATGGAAAAATGCAAGAAAGAAGAATACCTCTTTATTCATTAGAGTCTTTTAAGTCATTAAGTGATTTTCCTATAATAGGGTTTACTCTTCAGTATGAAATGAGTTATACCAATATTCTAGCTATGCTTGGATTGGGAAACATTCCTTTAACCAGTAAAGAAAGGATGAATGGGACTCATCCATTAGTTATTGCTGGTGGACCATGTAGTGTTAACCCTGAACCAATAAGTAGCTTTATTGACCTGTTTTTAATAGGTGATGGTGAGCAAGCGCTGCCTGAAATTTTAAAAATAACTTCAAATTATCTTGTTGATGGAAAGATTGAAAATAGAAAAGAATTACTATTGGCATTAAATGAATTACAAGGGGTATATATACCATCTTTCTATAAGGACGAATATGATTTAGATGGAAAGTATTTAGGTACATTTAATATCAATAACAGACAAACAAGGGTGAAAAAAACCTTTGTGGCTGATTTAGATAATGCATACTTTCCTACAAAACTGGTAATTCCTTTTGTTGATGCTATTCATGATCGTATGATGCTTGAAGTTTTAAGAGGCTGTACCCATGGTTGCAGATTTTGCCAAGCTGGAAACTACTATAGACCAGTTAGAGAAAAATCAGTAACAAAACTACTTGAAGCTGCAGATAAGTTGGTAGAAGGTAGTGGGTATGACGATATTTCTCTAACCTCCTTAAGCACAGCAGACTATACAGGTATCAAAGAACTAGTGGATAAGTTATTGGTTAAGTATGAGAAAGATAAAATTAGCATCTCACTCCCTTCTTTAAGGGTAGATACTTTTTCAGTTGATTTAGCTAAAGAAATACAGAAAGTGAAAAAAACAGGTTTTACTTTTGCCCCTGAAGCCGGCACACAAAGAATGAGAGATATTATTAATAAGGGTGTATCGGAAGAAGACCTTATGGCCTCTGTTGAAGGAGCCTTTAAAGCTGGATGGCAAAGGTTAAAACTATATTTCATGATTGGTTTACCTGAAGAAACTGATGAAGATGTTGTAGGAATTGTAAAATTAGGCAAGAAAGTACTAGACATGGGCAGGAAAATATCAGGTGGAAAGAATATTATTGTAACCGTTAGTGTAGCATCATTTGTACCAAAGCCATTTACAGCATTTCAATGGTTTGGCCAAAATTCCAAAGCTGAATTAATTAGAAAGCAATATCTTTTAAAAGAAGCAGTCAGAGAAATTGGTAAGGGCTTAAAACTTAGTTATCATTACTCTGCTTTAAGCGTTCTTGAAGGTATGTTTGCAAGAGGTGACCGTAGATTGGGAGGGGTTTTACTGAGTCTTTATAAAAAAGGTGCAATGTTTGATAGTTGGGATGATTGGTTCAAACTTGATATGTGGGATGAGGCTTTAGCTGAAAATGGTATAAACAAGGAAGCCTATAGTGAACATTTCTTTGATGAAAATGAACCGATGTACTGGGATCATATTGATATAGGCGTGAAAAAGCAATATTTATGGAATGAGTATCAAAAATCCAAGAGTCTAGAAATAACCAGAGATTGCAGACTTGGATGCACGGGCTGTGGTGTTTGTAATGATGAAATAAGAATGGATATAAAGGGTGAATATCATGGCTAGTTATGTGATGGAGTTTGCTGTAAGAGATCCTTTATCCTATTTATCACACCTTGAATTAATGAAAGTGTTTAGACAATCTTTTAGAAGAAGCACTTTACCAATAAGCTTTAGTGAAGGTTTTAATCCTCATATGAAACTTTCTTTTGCAATTGCTAAAGGAGTTGGTTTAGAAAGTGAAGGAGAACTTTTAGAGATTGAAACTGATAAAGACATTGACGAAAGAGATTTCTTAGTAAGAATAAATAAAGTTATTCCTGAAGGATTAAAAGTGAATACTTTAAAAGAAAAAAACATATCAACTAAATCCTTAAGTTCAATGCTTAGAAAAGCAAA
>JBGSJN010000045.1:0-6866 GCA_041741995.1 Bacillota bacterium | reverse complement strand
ATCCTTGGCAATTTGGTCATGAGTAACCTTTATCTTGTCTCCACCTACTCTGTCTGATTGATCAAGCAGGTAGTTAGCCAGTCTTTTTTCTATACTGCTAAAAAGGATCTCCTCAATAGCAAACATTACCTCAGAAAATCTCTCCATGGCATTTCTTAAGGAAAAGTTCTCTGCATAGACATTCTCATTAGCTACCTTGCCAAAAGCGGCAATGTTAATAAGTATTGCATCAGTATCTAAATCCGCCGAAATGTGTACCTCGAAATTTATACTATTTAGAATACATGATGCTGACAAGACACAAGTATCACCAGGGTATAGTCTATATAAAGTAACTTCTCTACCATCTTCAGATAAAATGAATACACGAAGCATTCCTGTCTTAATCAACAATACCCCAAGACACTCTTCATCTGCACTATAGATACTATCACCTTTATGAAAAATTTTATCAGCACTATTATTAAGGAGTACATTCTTCTGGGTATCTTCCAATTTCTCCCAAAAAGTCAAATATTTTTCAATCAATTTTTGATTTTCAATACTAATCATTTTTGTCATCCCTTCTTAATAACTTTCCAAAATCACCTTTAACAATACCATCATCATATGCTATTGCACCACCAAGAACAACCTTAACTATTCCTTTTGGTGGAACATTGTCATCACTATAGCTTTCATCATGGCCTATTGTTTCATAATCAAAGACTACAATATCTGCTATTGCACCTACATCAATCTTACCTCTATTACCTATCCTCATTATATGAGCACCAGTCATTTTTGCAATGGCAGCTTCTAGAGTAAGATCATTCCTATCTCTAACATAGTCGCTGATTACCTTAGGAAATGCTCCAAATAGTCTTGGATGTGGTCTGCCACTTGGTAGACCATCACTGCCTATATAAGTATGTTCATCATTTAATAGTAGCCCTATTTCTTCAAGGTCAAACATTTCCCTTACCACCATAGCTATCTTTCCATTTTCTTTTTTCAATACTTCTATTAGCTTGGAAAAATTACTAGACCCATCATTTTTAGCTAGTTCACCTATACTACAACCATATGTTGGAAGATAAATATTATCAAAACCAACCATCAAGGACATATTATCCCATCCTTCAATAACATATTGGATATCCCCAATGTTTTTTTCAACTGTAGCGTAGTATTCTTTATCTTCATACCTTTCCAGGTCTCGGTCTTCAGGTGGTAATAGTTGATTTAAAAATGTACTGCCTGTTGTGTAAGGATGTTGATCTAAGGTAAGTGAAACACCTTTTTTTCTAGCACTATTTACAAAATCTAGAATCTTGGTTGCAGTTATTCCAAATTGTTTGTTCTTATATGATCGGCAATGTGATATATGTATTTTCGCACCAGTTTCTCTTCCTAAATCAATAAACTCATTCATTGCTTTAGTCATATCTAGTCCATGACTTCTTATATGGGCCATTATTATACCGTCATATTTTTTAGTAACTTTAGCTAAAGCTATAAGTTCATCATGGCTGGCAAAGACACCAGGTAAATATGATAATCCAAGAGACAAACCAAAGGCACCTTGAAGTAGTTGTTCTTCATAAATATCTGTCATAGCTTTTATTTCTCTAGGGTTTAAACTTCTATACTCTAGACCTGAGATATAGCTCCTTAAGGAACTTAAGCCAATTAGATAGCCCATGTTATGGGACATTTTACCATTTGTTATTTTAGCCAGTCCATTAAGATCAATAAACTCCCAATTTTTGCCTATATCACCTAAGATAGGTTGTGTATACTTTCTATAATCTATCATTGTCTCTTTGTTATAGGGTATAGGGCCGATGCCACATTGACCTACAATCTCGGTAGTTATACCTTGTCTTATCCTGGATTGTTTAAAATCATCCTCTAATAAAGGTAAAAAATCACCATGGCTATGTAAGTCTATAAAGCCAGGTGACACAATTAGGCCGGTAGCATCAATAATTTTTCTACCGGCTAATATATTTTGACTTATTTCAACAATCCTATTGCTGTTTATGCCAATATTTCCATAGAATCTAGGTGTTAGTTTACCATCTATAATTAATCCGTTATTTATAACTAAATCAAACATTTTTCTTAATTGCTTTCTTGAGTTTACTTTCTATATGATCATTTATATTAGTGAGTCTTATACTGCCCATTTTCTTTTCTAATGCCCTTTTGATCAATATATCTGCAAGTTCACCATTCTTGGCTAACACCGGGCCATGAAGACTAGTTGCAATTACTCCCTTGTATTGGAGACCTTCTTTAAAATTATCATCAATTGCCAGACTGTCATATTCATGAATATAGGCTTCCTTTATGTTCTGGTACCCTATTAGTGCTATTTCCTTACCATCTACTATACTATTGATTACTACTTGACCTTCTATTTCATCTTCAAGTTTTTTTGTTGCTATATCTAAAATTCCAAGTCCTGGAATTTCTTCATCATTATTAATACTGGCCTTACCAAACATAGAAAGGCTCGTTCCTGTTAAAAATAAAGGTCTTCCACTTTCTATGAATTCCTTCAATTCCTCTGACCATCCTCTTAGACAATCGACCACTAATCTCTTCTCACGGTTTCTACCTCCACCAATATAAATGAGGTCAAGCTCGTCAAAGTCGATATTTTCATTAATTGCATATTCAATTATCTCTACCGCAATTTTTCTTTCATTCAATCTAGCTTTTAGAACGTCAACATTACCTCCATCACCAAAGGCATTTAATTGCTCCTTAAATAGATGGCCAATGACTATTTTCCTATCCATAGCTTATTTTTGCTCCATTTCTTTTCCATTGTTATAAGTTTTTTTTCGAGGTTGATATCATTATCACCCTTAGCTACAATATAGAGCTTTTCAGCTTTACCATTAATAGCATGACTTAGAACTGATATATCATTTTCTTCAACTACTATTTTCTTGCAGGCATTGGTCAGGTACCTTATTGCCAGTGCCAAATCATAGGCTCTTGACCCAGTTATATATATTTTTCCAATACTAGCCTTATCCAGGACACTGAAGTCACTATCATAGATAAATGTAATATCGTCTTCATTCTTTTCTTCACCAAAGAAGAAAAGAATATCTATTTTCCCTTCATCTTCTTCTATTGTTTCCAAGCTTTGTTCGAAACTAGAAACATTATCGCTTTCTTTAAGAAATATAGGTTTTTTTATGTAGAAGGTATCAATTTCATTATCTTCAAATTCAAACTTTTCTAAGGCCAACTCTCCTGCATCTATTCCTATATCAAGTTCATCCAGCAAAGCCAGGGCTGCTAATAGATTGTAGATATTATGATAGCCCTGTGAAGGTAGATCGAAGGGGTATTCTTCACCTTTAGTCCATAGGTCGAAATAAATTCCATCCTTTAAGGAAACATTTGTTGCCAGATAATCAATTTCCGGTCTTTCCAAATCACAATTCTTGCAAGTATAATCCCCTAATTGACCGGCGTCAATATAGGTGTATTTTAATTCACCATCGCATCTTATACATTTTTTCACTTCAGCTACATCTTCATCATCTTTATTGTCGATACCGTAATAGACCAATCTATTTTTTAAATCCATACCTATATCAACTACTACTGGATCATCTCCATTGAAAATCATCGTTGTTTCTTTTAATGTTCCAAGGTACATTTTTAATTTATTAATCTTTTCTTTGAAATTACCTATTCTTGATAATTGTTCTTCGAATAGGTTAGTTATTATTAGATATTCAGGCTTTATTTCAGTAAATAAAGACAAGGTGGCTATATCTTTGATCTCAATGACCATGTAGTCCACCTTGGTTTTACCAAATATTCTTACTTTTTCAATTAACGCAGAAATAATACCATCGTAATCATCTCTACTATGGTGATTGCTTCCTATGTTTAATTTTTCCTTGCCAAATATTTCAACCAAAAGTTTTCTGGTTGTTGTCTTGCCGTTTGTACCTACAATGAAGATGAACTCTCCGGTTATTTTTTTCTTTAGTTTTTCCAGGATATTCTTGTTTAGTTTGTAGGCAATCTTGCCAGCTATACCAATATCCTTATTGACTAAGCCAGCTATTTTAATAGCCAGCTTGCCAATCATTAATGTGAATAACACTTTTTACTCCTTAACAACTTATCGCTATCGTTCCAGGTCCTACATGAGCCCCGATTACTGCCCCAATTTCCGCTACTATGTCTACGTTTATTCCTAATTCAGTTTCTATTGCCTCTTTAACTTCCATGATAAATTCTTCATTTACTGCATGTGCTAATAGAATCTTATTACCTTCGACTCTATTATTCCTAATATAATCCAATAGTATTTTTAAAGCTTGTTTCTTGCCTTTAGCCTTTTCAAAAGGTACAATTTTACCTTCATTGGTGTATTTCAATACTACCTTGATGTTTAAAAGCCCACCTACAACAGATTGAGCAAATGAAATTCTGCCACCTTTTCTCAAAAATTCTAAGGTATCTAATACAAAAATCATTTCTCTTTTATATTTTTTTTCTTCCAGTACTGCAACAATCTCATCCAGACTTGCACCTGCTTCAGCCATTTCTGCTCCAGTAATGGCTAAGTCTCCGATCATTATTGTTGCTAGATTACTATCTAGAATATAGACTCTATCAGAGTCTATATTCTCTTTTGCTCTTAAAGCTTCATTATATGTTCCACTTAATGTTGATGATAGTGTAATTACAAGTACTTGGTCATCTTCATTTTCTAATAATTTTCTTATGGCTGGTTCGAATTGCTCACATGTAACTTGTGAGGTTTTTGGTACAATGCCTGTGTCCTTAATCTTATCATAGAATTCAACTACATTCATGTCCTTTCTATCAAAATAGGTCTCTGTATCAAAGGCAATTGGAAAGTGTACCCATTCAATATTGTGTTTTTCTCTATATTCTTTTGGTAGATCGCATGAAGTATCAACTAGTATTCTTACCATTGTCATCCTCCTAATATATTTGATATAACCTAAATCAACTTAATACGATTATATAATATTTAAAGAGAAAAATAAACAAGGTATTTTAATCAAAAAAGAACCGCCTTGTTAAAGGCGATTCTAAATCAATCAAATATATTCAATTATCTTCTTAATCCTCTGTTAAAGTTCCCATCGTTTCCAAATCCACTTCTATCTTCTATGCACTCAGATCTATTTTCCCTGATGTTATCCATCATATTTGATCTGGCCCCTCTAAAAAAGAAACCACCAACTATTAGTAATAAGGCTAAAACACCAGCTGATGTTCCAATAATGCCAAGTATTAATGCTGCATTTGCTTTTTTCTTCGGTTTTTCTTGAACAATAGTAACTTCCTCGGAATCTATTTTTTTGTTTTCTTCCATAACTATTCTCCTTTCTTCTTTGTTACCTTTATTATATTCACTTAATGTGAAAATTAACTGTATTTTACCTGAAAAGCCTATTAATTCTGTATGAATTGATTAAAGGAGCATCCATTTAGGATGCTCCTTTATAAGATGATCTTATTAAATTTTAATTCTTACTATAGTATTAAATTATGTTCATCTTCTATTTCTATTTTATGATAAAAGCTACCTAGTATTAAACCAAAACCTAGGATAACTATAATAAGGCTGATTAAACCACCAAAGTATGGTATCAACTGAATGATCTTATACAATACTGCCAAGCCGACTACATATATTATATTATTGCCACCAGCAAATTTAGAATATTTGCTACCAAAATAATCACTTAAAGCAATAATAAATACACCAGTAGATAGATACAATGCTGAGCTCATCAACAAGATGATAATCAAGGCAAAAGGTATGCCTATATAAGTCAAAAAGAAGACTACTGAGATACCTAAGGTGCCTAAAATACCAAGAAGTCCATATATGAAGAATAACTTATTTTTTTTGTTTATCAATAGACTAGCAGTTTTTTTCTTAGTTTCTTTAAATACAAATGACAACAAGAACCAGATTATAAGGGTAGTAAATATGAAACTGATTGTTGAGAATAATCTGCCACTGTTTTCTGTCAATAATCTATCTGCATCTTGAGTGCCAACTTGTCTGATCTTAGTTTCTCCTAAGACACTCCCACCAATAATATTGGTAGTTCTAGCTGAATAGTTTAAATCTCCTGATATTATCCCTTTTACTAATAGATTACTGGCATAATAAATATTTGCATCTCTATTAACTGCTCCATAAATATTTATACTATCACCTGCTATATAAGCATCTCTATCGACCTCTGCTCTGGATTCTAGATTAACTTCCTTACCAAAAGCAAAGATACTACCATCTATTCTACCTGTAATAATAACCTTTTCTGATGAGGCAATGAAAATATCCCCTTTGATATAACCATTTATAATAATCTCATTTTGTGACATTATAAACATATTGCCTTCAACGACTCCATTGATTAGGACATCTTCTGCAGAAACAAATAGACTTCCGTCTATATTACCATTGTTTTCAAAATAGTCACCTTTATAATATAGATTTTCCTTGATTATTTCACCTTGTGGCACTATTTTTTGCATTTCTTCAGTCTTAGTCGCCCCTACCAAGAGCAACGATCCAAAAAGTAATATTGACAAGACCAGCAATCTTTTAATTTTCATTATTTATCCTCCTTAAACCATTTGTAAATCTTAAGATTCTTTCCTGCATCCCTTATGGTTTTTATTACATTAGGGAATTTTCTGGAGCTAATTCCATATATGAATAATTTTCTGTTGGCTTTCATTAATTTTGCCAATAAATCTTCATAGTCATTCTTCAAGGATACAATTCTGTCTTCAGCATTGTCCTTTAATGCTTCAATTCTATCTTCAGCATTATCTTTTAATCCTTCAAT
>JBGSJN010000044.1:0-6367 GCA_041741995.1 Bacillota bacterium | reverse complement strand
ATTGAAGGTGGCTATAGAGGTGTTGGTAGTAAAGTTGGTAGAGAAGAGAATGGTGGTGATGGTTTAGGTTCTGTTGGTGGTAGTGGGGTTGGTGTTTTTGGTGGTTTGTTGGGTAGTCGGGGTTTTGGGTTAGGTGGTACTACAAGAGATGCTGATTCAGGTTTGTTTTCTGGTTTTGATTGGTGGTCTTTGGTGGTTTGTTTTGTTGGTGGTGGTGCAGGTAATGTTGGTTGTTTGGTTTTGTTGTGTTTGTTTGTGGGGTTTGTGTTGGGGTTGTTTATTTGATTGACTTTTTTGTTTGGTTTTGGTAAGATTACAAAGTAGATATTGGCCGAAGTGGCGGAATGGCAGACGCATACGACTCAAAATCGTACGAGAAATCGTGGGGGTTCAAGTCCCCCCTTCGGCACCAGTAGGGCATCTCAGAGTTTTCTGAGGTGCTATTTTTTTGCGTAAATGTACCCTAAGTGACACCCTCGTATAATAGAGTTGTAGTAGAAAGAATCCTTTTTATTAGGAATTTATACTATAATGTTTTACAGATGCTGTGGATTAGTCCTGACACCCTAACGTTCAACGTTTATGTTTAAGGCTCTAACCACAGCTGTTTGTTTATTTGTTAATCAGTTAGATAACGCAAGACGTTTTATTTAGAACGAGGCTACATTTAACAAACAAGTTTGTGGAACAAAACAGTATCAAAAACGAAAAGGAGAAGAGCCTATGATTTACGTTGGTATCGATGTTGCTAAAGATAAGCATGATTGTATTATCACAAACTCTGATGGAGAAGTGTTGGTTTCAGGATTTACTATAGCAAACAATCGGACAGGATTGGATGATCTTTACTCTAAGATTATTAAATGTTCTAAAAACAAGTCTGAAATTAAAATAGGACTTGAAGCCACTGGGCATTACAGCAATAATCTATTGGAATATTTGATTGATAAAGATCTTCCCACCTTTGTCATCAATCCCTTACATACGAATCTTTATAGAAAAAGCCTAAGTCTTAGAAAGACTAAGACAGATACTATTGATGCGTATGCGATAGTTACAATGCTGCACACAGAATACTTAAAGTCCTATATTCCAGTATCTTACCATATTAGTGAAATGAAATCACTTGCCAGGTATAGATTTTCATTAGTACAGGACTGTGCAAGACAAAAATCATCCTATGCAAGATTGTTGAATTTGCTTTTTCCAGAACTTCAAAGTCTTATTACGACAATACATTTGCCATCAATGTATGCAATGTTAGAAGAATTACCTGGAGCGACATATGTTGCAGAATGTCATTTGACTCATTTGCTGAATATTTTGCAGACATCATCAAGAAGTCAATACAGAAAGGAAAAGGCTAATGCTATTCGTGATGCAGCTAGAGCATCAATTGGAACCAATAGTTTAGCTAAGTCGTTAGAACTAAAACAGACAATACAATTGATAAGATCAATGCAGGGGCAAATCAAAAACATTGAAGCAAAGATTAAGCCTATTGTAGATTCTATTGATAGTCCGATTATGACAATACCGGGAATATCCTACAATATGGGATCAATTATTCTTGCAGAAATTGGAGACTTTAGTAGATTTGAAACTGCAGAAAAGATACTAGCATATGCAGGGTTAGAACCTTCAATTCATCAGTCGGGAAATCTAGTTTCTAATCACGCAAGTATGGTCAAAAGAGGATCAAAGTATTTGCGTTATGCATTATTTACTGCTGCTAAGTTGATAAGTATTCATGATCCGACATTTGCTGCATATATGAGTAAAAAAAGAAGTGAAGGCAAACATTACTATGTTGCGGTATCTCATGTAGCTAAGAAACTAGTGCGTGTTATTTATTATCTGGTGAAAACTAATCAGACATATCATAAAGCTGGTTAACTAAGTGTAAAATATTTAGAGTACTTGAAAGAAGGTACTCTTTTTGTAATGCGAAAATATTGATAAGATACTAAAAGTTGATAATTATTATAAATTTTTTAAATATTTAGTTGACTCTATATAGTTAGTCTCGTATTGAACTGCTCCCTGTCAAGTGGACAGTGGAAATCTTATATTATGCTGCTAAAGCCTGGTTTCTAACTTGAAGAGGAGCCAGGCCTTTGTATTTAGCTTGATATCTTTTGTTGTTATAGAAATATATGTAATCCTCAATAGCTTTCTCTAATTCCATATAAGTTTCGAATTTGTTGAGATAGTACATCTCACATTTCAATATACCCCAGAAGCCCTCCATTGGAGCGTTATCCAAGCAGCGACTGACTCTAGACATACTTTGTATACAACCAGTTTCTTCAAGCATCTTACGAAAGGCTGTAGAAGTATACTGATATCCTCTATCGCTATGGAATAGTGGTTTAGCATTAGGATTATCTATAACTGCAAGCTTAAAAGTCCTGAAGACAAGATCATTGTTATTCCTGTGACCAAATACATAAGAAATGATGCTATTATCACCTAAGTCAAAGATTGCACTTAGATATGCTTTTTGTCCATTCCCATACTTAAATTCGGTAACATCTGTCAACCACTTCTGATTAGGTTTTTCTGCTTTAAAATTACGGTTCAAGATATTTTCTGCAGTCACTTTCGGTGCGCTTGGAATATAGTTTTTTCTTTTACGACGTATTACTGATTGAAGGCCCATACGTCTCATAAGGCGTCGTACACGCTTGACGTTGTAGTTGTAGGAAAAGTCCTTGTTAATCTCATTTGTGAGCCTTCTAACCCCATAGATTCCTTTAAACTTGGAATAGTATTCTAAGATAATAGCTGAAAGTCTATCATTCTCAGTAGGAGTATCTATTTTAGTCTTGCTTAGCCACTTGTAGTAACCAGACCTGGATACACAAAGTATTTCGCATAAAAGATATATTGGGTGGCCTTTTTCTTCAAATGTTCGTTTAATTAAAACATACTCTATTTCTTCTTTCTTGTAGATAATTCCAAATTCATTTGGAGTTCTTTGAGTTTTTTTTTAAGTTCGAGTTCAAGTTCCAAGCGTTCAAGTCGTGTTTTGAGAATTTTATTCTCGGCTTCTAGCTTTTTAACTTGACCCATATCCTCAATGTTAATAGGCTTGTAACTGTTACCTGTCAATGATGTAATACCAAACTCATTGTATTTTCTGACCCAAGTATATATTTGTTGATAGGATAGATTATACTTATTTGCGGTTGCAGCATAGCTTTTGCCATTCCTTAGGTAGTCTTCTATGATATCAATGCGTTCTTCATATGATATTTTCCGTCCCTTGGTCATATTCTTACCTCCATAAGAATTGTATGAATTGAGTTCCTTATGACCATTATACATTTTTTTCCAGGTATGAATAATAGAAGAAGAATTAATATTGTATTCTATTGCCAAAGAACGTAAACTTTTTTGGCCTTTCATGTATTCTTTTACTACCATATGTTTGAAATCGGCAGTATATGACTGGTTATTTTGGCTTGTGAACTGCTCCCTGTCATGTGGATAGTGGGAAATCTTATATTATGCTAGCAAAGCTTGGAGTTAAATATTCGATTGTAGGTTGAATACATTAGGTTGAAGGTATACTATCGTAGAAGAATTGTTCTGGTTGGATTATAATTTAATATATAAAAAGTATAAAAGTTAAGGAGTCATTTTTGTTTTCACTATATTTTGATAAAATAGAAAATAGTATATTGACATAAAAATCATAAATGATATTATTAATATAATAATGTATCTATAAAACTATACATAATAAATTAAATATGATGGCATACGAAGTGACTAAATAGTCCGAACGGGCCGACAAACTAATTATTTGAGTTTGTCGACTCGTTTTTTATTTGTTTGAAATCAGCATGTAAATTTATATTTTTATCAAATTGGTATTAATTTGTGGATTTATACTATGGCCATAAAAAATCCAAGTGTAATTAAAAATATTATAGGAGGTGATATTTAAACTTAAAAGATAAACAATGGGAGGTGAAGTAATATAGATAAATTAATTTAAAATTGGACTGTGAATACTACAAGAATAAAAAAAGAGGAGAATATAATGAAAAAAATTATTAAAAGATCTAGAATTAAACTGCTTGTATGCCTGATTGCTCTTTCATCTATATTTCTTTTATATGGATGTAACAATTCAGAGGAATCATCCAAAAATAAAGAATTACAAAGGCAAAAAGTTCTGATTCAAGCAGCTAAAGGTGAAATCGAGAGCGATGTTCTTATAAAAAATGTTAAGATTATTGATGTTTATAGAAAAGTTACATATGAAGGTAATATCCTAATAAAGGATGGAATAATCATTGATACTGAAGCTGATATTAATACAGCAAAAGCCAAAGAGGTAATTGATGGTCAAGGGAAATACGCTATGCCTGGCTTAATTGAACCTCATTTTCATATTGATGCAACTTTAGCAACCCCTGCAGCTATATCACACATGGTTGCACCTTGGGGCGAAACTACAGTAGTAGGAGAAACTGTTGATTTAGCTCCATATTTTGAAACTATGGGAAAAGATGGTGTTAAAGCAGTTAAGGGTTATTTAACCGATCAGGAAAAACTTCCTTATAGACTCTTATCAGTTGCGCCAGGAAAAGAAGTAAAGGAATCAACTACAGAAACGATACTTAAATGGGAAAGCACCTTTGGTTTAGGTGAACTTGAATCACGTGAATTTGGAACAGACTCATATTTGAATAAAATACTCTTAGCTAAAGATCTAAATAAATATATTACTGGTCATGTCTTATCACCAGGCGAGCCAGAAGAGGTTAAACTTTTTAGTATAGCTGGACTAGCTGATGATCATCAGGCAGAAAGTATAGATGGTGTATCAAATGTTCTGAAAAATGGAATTCTGCCACAGCTGAACTTTCTTACTCGTATTGATCAAGATGCAGTTACTAGTGACCAATACGCTAATGATGATTTACTATTCTCTTCTGATAGTATCTTTATACATGAAGCATATAGAGAAGGAAAGATTATGTATAATGTAAATACAGCAATATCTCAAGGTGTAAATCCTATACAAGCAATAAGAATGGGAACACTTAATGCTGCACGAAGCCTGGGCATTGAAGACCAAGTTGGCTCAATAACTCCAGGTAGATCTGCAGATATTGTACTATTTAACAATTTGAATAAAATTTTTCCAGAAAAAGTATTCTATCAAGGAAAACTAGTTGCAGAAAATTTAAGGCTATCACAAGAAGTAAAACAAGAAGTTGATAGCATAAAGTATCCTAGTAGTTTAAATATTAAAACTACTAGCAGCTTGGATAATATATCAATAAAAGATATCCAATCGGCATATTCTGTAGAATCTATTCAAGCTTATGAAAAAGAGTTTGATAAGAAAATAATAAAGGAAATCTCTAGTGACGGAACTAAAGCAAAAGTTTTTGTAAAAAGTGGCTGGGGGGAAGAAGAGTTTTGGTTACCTATTACAGGTGGAATCATCCAATGTAGTTATGAATTGGGTATATCGAAAATAATTGGAACGGATAGAAACAATGAAAAACTATTACTGGAACCAAGATTTATTAAATGTGGCGAGAAGTTTGAAGATCAATTCTCTTATGGAATCAACTTCAAAGGTTCAAGATATTTTGTTGTTGGAAACAGTGATGAATTATTGCTAGAAGCTTTAAAAACAATTAGTGAAGAATCTGGAGCAGCTGTAGCATTTAAAGGTTCATCAGAAAATGCAATATTACCTTTAACAATTGGAGGTGTTGCTTCAGATTTACCAGGAGATGAGATAATTCAAAAAATGAATTATGCTCTAGGTTTATTAGAAGAAGCTGGTGTAAATACAAATGGCGGTTGGACATACCTATATTTATGGGCAAATGGATTTTATTTTTAATAAATTACAAGTCATAAATATTTTTTAAAGCTGATACTTTTTATTGATATACCGACTGAAAGTGAATAGTTGGATATATCTGAGTATAGCAAAGTCAAGTATGCCCTAACAGTGGTGAATAATGAACTGCTCCCTGTCAAGTAGACAGTGAAAAATGAAAAAATTAATATTGGGTCTGTGAAACTATTTCTGTAAAATAGCCTTCTACGGTATATTTAATATTATGATAAAGTCTCTATTGAGAACTTATCAACTTAAAGACATAATAACACCATAAATCTGCATGTCAATAAAATCCCGGAAAACAGGATTGTGACATGCAGTTTTTGTTTCTTATTTGTTATGCGTTGAAAAACGTCCACTATGAAAATATAGTATCATATGCATAGGAGGATAGAAAAATGGCAAGTAACAACAGCAAGTACTCAGAAGAAATGAGAGAACGCACAGCAAGACATGTTATCGAGAACGGAAAATCAGCCACAGCAA
>JBGSJN010000043.1:0-26684 GCA_041741995.1 Bacillota bacterium | reverse complement strand
AGCCTCTAAAGCCCATACTTCCATCTCACCAAAACGTTGTCCACCAAATTGTGCTTTACCACCAAGTGGTTGTTGTGTTACTAGTGAGTAAGGTCCTGTTGATCTAGCATGCATTTTATCATCAACCAAGTGGTGAAGTTTCAGCATATATACATATCCAACAGTTACTTCATTATCAAACGGCAGTCCTGTTCTTCCATCATAGAGAACAGATTTACCTGATCTGTCTAGACCAACTTCATCTAACATTTGGTGAATGTCGCTTTCAGCTGCACCATCAAATACTGAAGTAGCAACTTTAATGCCCTTCTTGGTAGCGGCCATTCCTAAGTGACACTCTAGCACTTGTCCAATGTTCATACGTGAAGGTACGCCTAATGGATTCAGTACTATTTGTACAGGTGTACCGTCTGGCAGGTATGGCATATCTTCCCTTGGAAGGATTCTAGATATAACACCTTTGTTACCATGACGACCGGCCATTTTGTCTCCAACGGAGATTTTTCTTTTTTGAGCTATATATACATTGACTATTTTATTCACTCCAGGTGATAGGGCGTTGTCCTTGTCCTCTTTATTAAATATTTTAATATCGACAATTATTCCACTTTCTCCATGAGGAACTCGTAATGAATTATCTTTAACATCTCTTGATTTTTCGCCAAATATTGCTCTTAGCAATCTTTCCTCGGATGTCATTTCGGTTTCACCTTTAGGTGTAACTTTACCAACCAGAATATCGCCAGCTTTTACTTCTGCACCTATTCTAATTATTCCATCTTCATCCAGATTATTGATTGCATCTTGACCGACGTTTGGAATTTCTCTAGTGATTTCTTCAGCACCAAGTTTCGTATCTCTTGATTCACAAGAATATTCTTCTATATGAATTGAAGTATATACATCATCTTGGATCAATTCTTCACTTAGTAAGATAGCATCCTCATAGTTGTAGCCTTCCCATGTCATAAAAGCAACAAGTACATTTCTGCCTAGTGCAAGTTCTCCATTATCTACTGAAGGTCCATCTGCAAGCACTTCACCGGCTTTGACTTTATCACCTCTAGTAACAATAGGCTTTTGGTTGATACATGTACCTTGGTTAGAACGTTTGAATTTAATAACCTTATAGGAATCTGTTTCTCCATCAGCTTTCTTAACTACGATTTCTTCACTTGTTGAACTTTCAACGACACCATCATTTTCAGCCAGGATACATACTCCTGTATCATGAGCCGCTCTTTGTTCCATACCTGTTCCCACTACTGGTGATTCAGTATAGACAAGTGGCACTGCTTGACGTTGCATGTTGGCACCCATCAGTGCTCTGTTCGCATCATCGTGCTCAAGGAAAGGAATTAATGCTGTCGCAATACTCCAGACCTGTTTAGGTGATACGTCCATATAGTCAACTTCATTAGTATCAACAAAAAGAAAATCTTTCCCGAAACGTGCTTCCACTTTCTTTTCAACAAAGAAACCTTTGTCATCAATTGGGGAGTTAGCTTGAGCAATGATGAATTTTTCTTCTTCATCTGCTGTCAAGTATTCTATCTTAGTTGTAACTTTACTGGTTTTTTTATCAACTTTACGGTATGGTGTCTCGATAAATCCAAATTCATTGACTTTACCATAGACTCCCAATGCTCCAATCAAACCAATGTTTGGACCCTCAGGTGTTTCAATAGGGCACATTCTTCCATAGTGAGAGTGGTGTACGTCTCTAACTTCAAAACCTGCTCTTTCTCTTGATAGTCCACCAGGTCCTAGAGCTGATAGTCTTCTTTTGTGTGTTAACTCTGCTAATGGATTAGTCTGGTCCATAAACTGTGATAGTTGGCTGGAACCAAAGAATTCTTTAACTGTTGCTATTACTGGTTTGATATTGATCAATTGGCTTGCGCTAATTCCTTCAATATCTTGTTGAGTCATTTTATCCTTAACCGATCTTTCCATTCTAGAAAGTCCAATTCTGAATTGATTTCTCAATAATTCACCAACAGAACGCAATCTTCTATTGCCCAAATGGTCAATATCATCAGTTGGGTTCTTTTGGTCATCTTCTATAACATCTAAAAACTTTTTCATTGACCAAACAATATCGTCAACGTCAAGTTGTCTGAAGTATCTTTTCTTTTCCTCATCTTCTTTAGTTTTGAATAGAGGAACGTTGTGCTTCAGTTTCTTATTAATCTTATATCTTCCAACATTGTCCAAGTCGTATCTTTTAGGATCGAAGAACATACTGTTGATTAGGTTTTGAGAACTATCCACTGTAGGAGGTTCTCCTGGTCTTAACTTCTTGTAAATTTCAATTAAGGCCGCTTCTCTTGTTTCGATTTTATCCGCTTCTGTAGTTTTGATCATTACTTCGTTGTTTCCAAATAAAGCATTGATTTCTTCTTTCTTGCCACAACCTAATGCTTGGAAGAAAGTGCTGGCAGATACTTTTCTTGTTCTGTCTATTCTAACAAAAATCATGCCTTGATTGTCCGTTTCGAACTCTATCCAGGCACCTCTGTTAGGAATTATTGTGGTTGTGTATTTAGCATCTCCGTTTGGTTCAACTTCTTTGCCATAATAGACACCAGGTGATCTTACTAGCTGACTTACAACAACTCTTTCCGCTCCATTAATGATGAAGGTTCCTGTATTAGTCATCAAAGGAAAATTACCGAGGTAAACTTCATCTTCTTTAACTTCTCCAGTATCCTTATTGATAAGTCTTGTCATCACTCTTAGGGGAGCTTCATAGTTGACGTCTTTTTCTACAGCTTCTTGAACTGTGTACTTTGGGTCTCCGAATTTGTGATCTAAAAACTCTAAGACTAATCTTCCGCCAAAATCTTCAATTGGTGATATGTCCTGAAGTATAGATGAAATACCATCATGAAGGAACCACTCATATGATTTCTTCTGGATTTCAATCAAATTTGGCATCTCCAAGATTTCACTGATCTTGGAAAAATTGACACGTTCTGCTAACTTGTTTTTTTGTGGAGTATAAGCCACGATAGACACCTCCTGGATTTTCTATATTTTGAAATTGTATCTTTGCAAATGGTAAAATTTACCCATTATTACATTTAATCATTATACTGTTTTTCTTATTATATGTCAACTACAATCGTTAAAAAAAAGAACCTGTGTAATCCACAGGTTCTTTAATAAAATTCAATTACTTGATTTCTACTTTAGCGCCAGCGCCTTCTAATTTTGCTTTAACTTCTTCAGCTACATCTTTGCTTACGCCTTCTTTAACTTTTTGAGGTGCGCCTTCAACTAATTCTTTAGCTTCTTTTAGGCCAAGACCTGTTAGGTCTCTAACAACTTTGATTACGCCAATTTTTGTTGGGCCAACTTCAGCTAGAATAACATCAAATTCAGTTTTTTCTTCTTCAGCTTCCACTGCTACTGCTGCAGCTACTGCTACAGGTGCTGCTGCTGTTACGCCAAATACCTCTTCAAATGTTTTTACTAATTCACTTAATTCTAAAACCGTCATTTCTTTAACGATATCGATTACTTGTTCAACTTTACTCATTAATATATTCTCCTCTCGTCATTCAAATCTTTTTTTACGCTTGTTCCTTGTTTTCTCTTAGGACATCAACAGCACCAATGAAGTTTCTCATTGAAGCTACGAAAACGCCTACTAACTGACTTAATAATACATCTTTTGAAGGTATTTTAGCTAGAGCATCTAATTGTGCTACATCCATAACCTTACCTTCAAGCAATCCACCTTTTACTTCTAGATTCTTGTGTTTTTTCAAGAATTCAAAGATTATTTTCGCCGGAGCGACAGCATCAGTGCTGAAAGCTACTGCAGTAGGCCCCTTAAGAACATCGTCCATTCCTTCGATTCCAGACTCTGCACAAGCTCTTTTAACTAAATTGTTTTTAAGAACTTTGTATTCGACGCCTTCATTTCTGAGTTTATTTCTTAATTCAGTTACCTCATCTACTCTTAAACCTCTATAGTCTGTTACCACTATAGATGTGGAAGCGGCAATCTTTTCTTTTATTTCAGAAACCAATGCTTGTTTTTCAACTATTACTTGTTTCAATAGTACACCTCCTCACCATATAAAAACCCTAGCTATAGACAGCTAGGGTTATATGATATTACATCATTTAAAACCTCGGTAGGATATTAAGACTTAGCACCTACTGTCTACAGTATTCGTTATTTATTTTTCACTCCCATAATATTAACATTAATGGAAGAAATAGTCAAATCAAATTATTTGCTAACTTCAGAAGATCCAACTTTAACACCTGGGCCCATTGTTGATTTAACAGTAATTGATTTAATGTATTGTCCTTTTGCAGCTGATGGTTTGACTTTAACAACAGCACTCATGAAAGTTCTGAAGTTATCTTCAAGTTTTTCAGCATCAAATGAAGCTTTACCAAAACCAATATGTAAAATTCCACCTTTATCAACACGGAACTCGATCTTACCAGCTTTAATTTCATCAATCGCTTTTTTAACATCCATTGTAACTGTTCCAGTTTTAGGGTTTGGCATTAAGCCTCTTGGTCCTAGGATTTTTCCTAGTTTACCAACGACAGCCATAGTATCAGGTGTAGCAACAACTACATCGAAGTCTACCCAGCCACCTTGAATTTTAGTTACATAGTCATCTAGTCCAGCATAATCAGCGCCAGCTTCAAGAGCTTCTTTTTCTTTGTCGCCTTTAGCAAAAACTAGTATTCTTTTATTTTTACCAGTCCCATGTGGCAACACAACAGTAGCACGTACTTGTTGATCAGCGTGTCTTGGATCTACTCCAAGTCTTACATGAGCTTCAATTGTTTCGTCAAATTTAGCTTTTGCTAAATCTTTGACTAAGGCAATGCCCTCTTTTACATCATAGAATTTGTCAGCTTCAATTAGCTTAACAGCGTCTACAAATCTTTTTCCTTTTTTAGCCATTTCATTTCCTCCTCGTGGTACAAACGGACTCGCCTCCCACTTAATAATTACTCTTCTACAGTAATCCCCATACTTCTTGCTGTTCCTTCAATAATTGACATTGCAGCTTCAACAGTATTCGCGTTTAAATCTTCCATTTTAAATTCAGCAATTTCCTTAATTTGAGCTTTGGTAACTTTTGCTACTTTAGTCTTGTTAGGAACTGCAGAACCTTTGTCAATTCCAGCTGCTTTTTTAAGTAGAACTGGAGCTGGTGGAGTTTTCATTATAAAACTAAATGATCTGTCTTCATATACAGTAATTACTACTGGAATAACAGTACCATTTTGTTGTTGTGTTTTCTCATTGAACTCTTTACAAAAAGCCATGATATTAACGCCTTTTTGACCTAATGCAGGACCTACTGGAGGTGCTGGGTTAGCCATTCCGCCTTTAACTTGTAATTTAATTAAACCTGTTACTTTCTTCGCCATCTATTTCACCTCCCTTTTTAATCTAATTCTTTAACCTGATCAAAGTCTAGTTCTAAAGGTGTTTCTCTTCCAAACATGGAAACGAGTACATGTACTCGGCCTTTATCACTATCAATGTCAGTGATTAAACCAATGAAATCTGCAAATGGTCCATGAATGACTTGAACTTTTTCGCCAACTTGGCTTTTGAATTCAACCATTTTTTTCTTAAGTCCCATAAGCTTGTATATCTTATCCATTTCATACTCTTCCAATGGAACTGGTTTTGTACCTGATCCAACGAATCCTGTTACACCTTGAGTATTTCTTACAATATACCAAGAATCATCTGCCATTATCATCTCTACTAGAATATATCCAGGATAAACTTTTTTGGCAACAATTTTTTTGGCACCTGACTTTGTTGGCACCATTTCTTCTTCTTCAGGTATCATTATGCTAAATATCTTGTCTTCCATACCAGTTGTATGAATTCTTTTTTCAAGATTAGCCTTAACTTTTTTTTCGTAACCTGAATAGACATGAACAACATACCAGCGTTTTTCGTTTTCCACCTAAATCACCCGCTTTACAAAGCTAGCAAATTCTCAATTAAAGTTTTAAGGAATATATCATAGATACCAACCATAATAGTGAACACAATTACTGTAACCACTACTACAACTGTATAGACAAAAGTTTCTTTCTTAGTAGGCCAGGAAACTTTTTTCAGTTCACCAAGCATACCTTTAAAGATATTCGTCTTTTCCTTATTTGCTTTTTGAGGTTTTTGCGTTTTCTTCGTATTTTCCTTTTCCTTAGTTTTCACTGCCATCTTTCCACATCCCTCTTTTACTTGGTTTCTTTATGAACAGTTTGTGCTTTACATGTGCTGCAGAACTTCTTAAGTTCTAAACGCTCAGTTGTTTTTTTCTTGTTTTTACTAGTAGAATAATTTCTATTTTTACACACTGTGCATTCTAGGGTAATTCCAACTCTCATTTATCTACACCTCCGACCTATATTAGCCACTTACTTAGACTAAATAATTTTATAACAAATAGGGGCGTCTGTCAAGATACAACTCATTTCTCTTCAATTAAAAAGGACTTCCCCGATTTGGAGAATTCCTTTTAACACCTATCTTATTTGATAATACCATAACTCTTCATTAATTGCATCACTTTTGAATAATTTGAAGGAATTATTCTACAGTTACGCTTTTGGCTAGGTTTCTAGGTTTATCCACATCATTACCCTTTACCACAGAGGTATAATAGGCTAATAATTGTAAAGGTACAACCGCCAATAAAGGGGCAATAGCATCTACTACTCTTGGTATCGGTATGAAGTAGTCTACTTCTTCTTTTATCTTCTCTTCATCTTCAAAGGCCACTCCATAGGTTATGGCGCCCCGTGTTTTAACTTCTTCTATGTTACTGACTATCTTGTCTAGCATCAATCCATTAGTTGCTACTGCAATAACCGGAACATTATCTGTTATTAATGCTAGAGTACCATGTTTTAATTCGCCAGCAGGGTATGCTTCAGCATGTATATAGGATATTTCTTTTAATTTAAGGGCTCCTTCTAAACAGCTGACACTATCGACTCCTCGTCCTATGAAGAAAAGGCTTGTACTGTCTTTTATTTTTTCTGCATAACCTTTAATAAGCTCACAGTTGCTTAAAATTGTCTGAATTTTTTCTGGTATTGCTAACATTTCCTTAACCCAGCACTTGATTGTTTCTTCTTCTAATGAACCCCTTATGTGTCCTAGCTCCATTAGTAGAATATAAAGTGCTGCTATTTGGGTGCTGTAGGCTTTGGTTGAAGCTACGGCAATTTCCGGTCCTGCATGGGTATATATTACATAATCCGCTTCTCTGGCTACTGATGATTCCACTACATTGGTTACAGCTACTATCTTGGCTCCTCTAGATTTTGCTTCTCTAAGTCCTGCAAGTGTGTCAGCTGTTTCACCTGACTGGCTGATTACAACAGTCAATGTCTTTTCATCTATGATTGGATTGTTATATCTAAATTCAGAAGCATAAGAAACCAAAACTGGAATTCTTAACTTGTCTTCAATAAGATGAGCTGCTACTCTACCTGCATAGTTTGCTGTTCCACAGGCTACAATGGCTATTTTATTTATCGATTTAACATATTCCTCATCCATCTTCAACCCTAAATCTACCATATCATTTTTTATTCTTCCAGCTAGTGTTTTTCTGATAGCTTCAGGTTGTTCATTGATTTCCTTTAGCATAAAATGTTCATAGCCTTGTTTCTCGGCTGATTCCAAGGTCCAGGTAATTTCTCTGATTTCCTTGATGATTTTCTCCCCAGCACCATTATAAATTTCAACCGCATCTCTTTTAATAAGTGCCATTTCATCATCGTCTAGTATATATATTTTTTTAGTATATTCTAATATTGCAGGTATGTCTGAGGCAATGAAATTTTCCCCTTCACCAACACCAACAACTAGTGGGCTGTCTTTTCTTACTACTAGAAACTCATCTTCATTTTCTTTGTTTATAACACATAGTGCGTATGAACCTTCTAACTCCTTAGTTACTTTTCCGGCTGTTGATAGGAGGTTACCATCATCTAAGTATTCAAATAAATTGGCTACTACTTCCGAATCTGTTTCTGAAAGGAATATAAATCCCTTCTTTTTCAAATCAGCTTTTAGTTCATGATAATTTTCTATTATTCCATTGTGTACCAGGCAAAATTTACCATTGGTACTTTGGTGTGGATGGGCATTTTCATCTGATGGTTTACCGTGAGTAGCCCATCTTGTATGTCCTATTCCTTGTGTGCCTTTAGTTTGTTGATCAACTTTCGCAACAAGTACATCCAGATTGCCTTTTGATTTTATAACTTTTATATCCTGGTCTTCTAAAATGCAGATTCCTGCTGAATCATAACCTCTATATTCAAGTCTTTTTAAGCCGCTTAGCAGTATATCCTGTGCTCTATTACTTCCAATATATCCTACAATTCCACACATATAGTCTCCTCCAAAATTTTCTTTTTAATTACATTTCCACTTCTTATTAACTTCTTAATTTTAACTTTTTATAGTTGAAAAAGCAAGTTAACTAAAAAAGACCTGTTAGCCAGGTCTTTCTTTACAATAGTATTAAACTACTATGTCGCTTAGTTTTTTAACTATTTTTTCTATTTCATCGATGCTCTCGCCTTCAGCCATTATTCTAATTAGCGATTCAGTTCCTGATGGTCTTACCAGTATTCTTCCTCTATCACCAAGTTTTGCCTCGGCTTCTTTTATTGCGTCTAGAAATTCAGCATTATTCATTGCTGTTTCTTTATCCTTGACTCTTACGTTTTTCAGCACTTGTGGGTATATCTGCATTATATCTGCTAGTTCTGATAATTTCTTGCCATTGTTTTTCATAGCTTTGATTACCATCAATGCTGATAGTGGACCATCACCTGTAGTATTGTAATTTCCAAAGATTACATGACCGGATTGTTCTCCACCTAAGGTAGCACCAGTTCTTTGCATCTCTTCCAAAACATATCTGTCTCCTACGTTTGTAGCTATAAAATCAATTCCTTCATTTTCACAGAATTTTTTCAATCCAAGATTACTCATAACTGTTCCAATCAGTTTATTATCTACTAATTCATTCTTTTCCATCATATACTTGGCACAGATGGCCATTATCTGATCTCCGTCGACTATTCTACCTAGTTCGTCTACTGCAAGCATTCTATCCGCATCTCCATCATGGGCTATGCCAATATCTGCTTTGTGTTGTATTACTTGGTCTCTTATATTTTCCATATGGGTTGAGCCACAGTTGTCGTTAATGTTTAGTCCATTTGGTTCGTCAGCAATTGATATTACTTTTGCTCCTAGACTTTTTAGTAATCCAGGTGTTATGTCTGATGCTGCACCATTAGCTGAGTCTACAACTATTTTCATTCCTTTAATGTTGTCAGCAAAGATATTGCTCAGTCTTGTTTTATAAATATTCTTACCCTTATCTAGTTGAATGATTCTTCCTACACCTCTACCGACAGGTCTTGGAATTTCACTCTTCCGCTCTTTAACGAAGCTTTCTATTTCATCTTCTATTTCATCAGAAAGTTTAAATCCATGTTGGTTGAAAAATTTAATTCCATTATCTTCAACTGGATTATGTGATGCAGAGATTACTGCTCCTGCATGTGCTTTTAAATGTTTTGTTAAATAGGCAATTGCTGGTGTTGGTACAACTCCTAGCAAATATACATCTACACCTCTAGAGCAAATACCGGCAGCTAAAGCTGATTCAAGCATATCTCCTGATATTCTTGTGTCTTTACCTATTGTGATGACTGGTTCTTCATAATCGCTTGTTAATACATGTGCTACTGCTCTTCCTAGGTCGAATGCTAGTTCTGGTGTTAGGTCCTCGTTGGCTATTCCTCTTATTCCGTCTGTTCCAAATAGTCTTCCCATTAATTATTCACTCCATTATATTTTCTTAATATTGCATATGCCAATTTTAGACCGTCTATACCTGCACTTACAATGCCTCCTGCATAGCCGGCGCCTTCTCCTATGGCGTATACTTCATTATATCCTAAAATCATGGCATTTTCATCTCTTAATATTCTAACTGGTGATGATGTTCTTGTTTCTGGTCCCGTTATAAATCCACCTGATATAAAGCCTGGTATTTTTCTGTCAAAATCTACCAACCCTTTGCTAAGTTCCTTACATATGTCTTCAGGAAGAACATCTCTGAAATTCCCTAATTTTATGCCAGGCAAGTATGATGGTTTGAAGTCAACTTTTATTTCTTCTGAACTTTTACCCTCAATAAAGTCACTGGCATTTTGGCCAATTGCCATAAGTTTACCGCCACTCAAGTCAAAAGCTTTGCGTTCAATATCTTCTTGAAATTCAACGCCACCTAATGGTCCTTCTTTAAAATCCTCTACTCCGACAGTAGCTACTATTGCTGCGTTACTTTGTTTGCCGGCTCTATTCTTATAGCTCATACCATTGGTTACTATTTCTCCATCATAGGAGTTGCTCGGTACTACTATTCCACCTGGGCACATGCAAAAGGAGTAGACTCCTCTGTCTCCCTTGTAGGTTAGGTGGTATTCGCTATTTCCTAACAATTTCTCAGTAATTTCATCATCTCTGCCGTATTGGTTCATATTTATAAGGCTTGCTTCATGTTCTATTCTAAAGCCAACGCTAAAGGGTTTAGCTTCTAATGGTATTCCCGCCTCGGCCAAATATCTTATAGTGTCTTTGGCACTGTGTCCGATTGCAAGTATGACCATGTTGGTTTCTATATAGGTTCCGTCGTCAAGGAATATACCTTTAACTGATTTTTCTCCAGCAATAAAATCTAATGAAGTGAAGGTTTTGTTGAAGATAAAGGTTCCGCCTTTATTAATTATCATTTCTCTTAATTTTACTACGATTTCTCTTAGTCCGTCTGTTCCAAGGTGTGGATTATTAATATATGTAATTGCTTCATCAGCTCCGCCTTTTATTAATATTTCCAGTACGTCTTTGACTAATGGGCTTTTTGATCTGGTTGTTAGTTTCCCATCAGAGAAGGTTCCAGCTCCACCTTCACCGAAGGCTATGTTGGTTTTCTCATTGAATTCTCCAGTTCGTATAAACTCGTTGACTGCTTGTACTCGATCTTCTACTGGTGCTCCTCTTTCGATTACAATAGGTTTTAGTCCTTTTTCAGCAAGTTTGTAGGCGCACATTAATCCTGATGGTCCGCTGCCCACTATGACTGGTCTTTTATCTAGTTTTTCACCAAGACTCGCAACTTTTTCCATGACTTTTTCTGTCAGAGGTTTTAGGATACCTTTTTTTGCTAGTATCAGGCTGATTTTTTCTTTTAGTTCTATTTCAAATTGTAGTATGAAGTAGAGTGCTGGTTTTTTTCTGGCATCTAGTGATTTTCTTGTTAGTTTCCAGGATAGTAGTTCATTTTTTTGGATTTTCAGTTTTGTTAGTAGTAGTTTGTCCAGTTCTTTTATGTCCTTAGTTTCATTTTCTATTTCTAGTTTCATTTCATATAAGTATTTCAATAGTTCCTCCTAATAAAAAAGTATAGGTCTCCCTATACTTTAACACATTCGTTCTTCTTATTCTATTCTTGCTTTTCCAGTTGACTCTCCTTTTGATAAGTTTACCTGGATAATATTGTCGGTTCCTTTAATATAGGTTTCACTGTCGAATTTTCTTAGTATGGCTTCAGCAGCTTGTACACCCATGTCAAATGCCGGGTAATCGATAGTTGTAATACTAGGGTTAAGTACATCAATATCCGGGAAACTGTCGTATCCTGATATGGAAAAATCTTCTGGTATCTTGTATCCCATTTTGATGGCTGTGTTGACTGCTCCTATTGCAATAACATTCGAGGCGCAGACTATGGCAGTAAAATCTCTGCCTACTTCTAGTAGTTTTTCAAGTCCCTCTTTACCTCCTCTAAAGGAGTAGGAGGTGTTGATGAAGTATTCATCCATAAATGGCAGGTCATATTTCCTTAGTGCTTTTAAAAATGACTTGGTCAATGTTTTTGAATTGTAGCTGGAAGAATGTCCGGTCATGTGGGCTATTTTCCTATGACCTAGTTCATATAGATGTCCAACTATTTTCAGCATTGCGTCATCGTTGTCTATTTCATATCTGTCTACATAGTTGTTTTTTTCTGCTCTTTCTATTAGGACCACAGGTATTCTTCTGGCAAGGATGGAGAAGTCATGGAGTGATCCACATTGGGCTATGAATATAGCGCCTTCTACTAACTTGTCAGACAAACTTAAAAATACTCTTTTTTCGACTTCCGGGTTTTCATTGGAGTTGAATAGGAGCATGTCTACTTTGTTGTCGTCCAGGGTGATCTGTATCCCCTTTATAATGTCTGCTAGGGCGTAGTTCATGATGTTTGGCACTACTACGGCTACTTTGTATACTTGTTTTTTACCTAGTGTTCTAGCAGCAGGGTTTGGCACATAGTTTAGTTCCGCTATGGCTTTTAAGACCTTTTTTCTTTTTTCGTCCTTGACTATGTTTTGGTTATTCATTACTCTTGATACTGTAGCAACTGATACTCCAGCTTTCTTGGCAACTTCTTTTATTGTTGATCTTTTTTTGTCGTGATTATTAATATCCATAATGTTCCTTTTCTAAAACAGTATTTTTTACATATTACTATAAAAGAAACAGTTTGTAAATGTTTTCAGACTTTTTCTTTAATAAAAAATCATATTTATTCTTCAAATCTGACAATTTGTTCAAATGGTAGGAATTCTCTTGGTTTTAATTCCTCATTACTTTCTCCATATGGTATTTGGGATATTAGGCTCCAGTTCTCCTCTATCTTGAATCTTTTCTTGACTCTCTCATCAATCATAGGGTTGTAGTGTTGAAGTGAAGCACTTAATCCTACTTCAACCATTTGTAGCCAGATTGCATATTGTAATATGCCGCTTCCCTGGTATGACCAGCTTGGGACTAATGCCTTATAGGATTTATACTTTTCGCCTTTTTCTTCAAGTACCTTCTCATCTTCAAATACCAGCAGGGTTCCGTTTCCACCCTTAAAGCCTGATATCTTCTCACCAGTACCTCTCTCGATATATTTTTCTTTGCCCATTTTTTCTATCAGCATTTCTTCTACAATATCCCATAAATCGTTATGTCCCTTCTCGTCTAGGACTACAATCCTGTAGCTTTGCATATTAAAGGCTGATGGTACGTACATGGCTGTTTTTAGTATTTCTTCTATAGTTTCCCTATTCACCTTATCGCTTTTTTTAAGTTTTCTTATTGATCTTCTTTTTATTATTGTATCTTTAAGTTCCATTATATTCTCCTAATCACCTTATAAATCATAATTAATTATTATTTCTATAATTATATCATGTTAAGGAATTCTTCAAGTAAAACTAACCAGTCTTTACCTTCATCTCCAATAGCTTTACTGTATTCTTTTAAAGCTTCTCCCTTTCTGTTTTTAGCATCCTGTATTCTTTGACCTTGTATTATGCCTTCTAGTTTCTTGTCTCTAAATATGATTCCACCTGACTTACCCAGAACAACTCTCCAGTCGGGTACATTGGCGTTTTGGATAGTGGCAACTCCTGCTAGTATACACTTCTCACTATTATTCCCCCCAATAACTTCATAGTATGAAGACTCTAAGCCATAAAGATCTATTCTTATACCACTACCATCTTTAATCTCTACTCCATAATCAATCTTGATTGACCAGTCTCCACTATATCTCTCCATCATTCCATCTGCCAGCACAAATACTGGCATCAGGTAAGGTTCTTTTCTTAATGTGTCACCTAGTTTTACACCTGTATCATCACTCATACTGATAGCTTTTTTTAATAACTTGGGTGTGTGTTGGTATCTGCTTATTTCTTCTAGTGTTATGTCTACAGGTATTATGAGATAGTCTCCTGTTCTGGTTATTATAGTTTCCTTATTCATTATAAATCTCCTTTTGTTGCTTTTTATTCAATGATAAAAAGACAAGACTATATGACTCGTCCAACATTTCCTTAACAACATCATCAGGCACATCACCCTCAAGATAAAGAGAATTCCAATGAACCTTATTCATATAGTAACCTGGAAATATATCCTCATATTTCGATCTTAACAATTCCCCAAATTCCGGTTTTAATTTTACAGTAATTATTGGTTTACCCTCTTTATTATCACCCTGGAGTACAAACATCTTATCCTTGATCAAATACCTGATAGCATCCCACTCAACCTTATACTCTCTTATAACACCCTTCTTAGATAAACAATAATCTTCAATCCAATTATAATTCATATCAAACCCTCCAATAGCCTCTTATAGTAACGATTAATCAAAGTTCCATTTTCGTATAATCATCTATACATTGTCATACATTCATGATACACTTTTTTCATTGATACGGAAAGATGGTGCATGATGTTCAATAAAAAATATCTGAGAAAGTTAATACATTTCAATGAATATGAAAAGGATATATTCAAGGCTTATCTTGAAAGAATGGCACTTGATGGATGGATGCTTGATAGTAGTTTTTTCTTTTTGAAATTTGTAGCTGTTGCTCCTTGCAGATTAATTTATTCAGTCGAGGATAAACATGACTCTCCATCGATAGAAGCCTATGAAAAACTAGGATGGAACTACATATTATCAATCGGGAGTTTCAATATTTTTGTCTTTGAAATAAAAGGGGGTATTATTCTAGAATATCCCCCATATGAATATATTATATACAAACGAAAACGAGCCCTGGGAAATATTTTCGTTCCGATATATTATTTCCTATTATTGGGGCGGCAATCCTTATAAAGACAAATGATCTTATGTTTTTCGGACTTTTTTTCTTTCCAATCATGTTATTTGTAATTTTCAACATTTTAAAATTATATCATTTACTTAGTTTGTTTTCATTTAGAAATTCAGATGAAACAGTTCAATATAAGCTTGATCGAAAGCTCGAATTTAAGAGAAACTTTTATTATGGACTGCTGTTTTCCCTCTCTGCATATTCTATTTATTCTATTTGGATATTCAATGACTATAGCGCTGTTCTATTTTTTCTTTTTGCTCTATTTATTTATTCCGGTGGAATATCACATAAAAATAATTTGTTATCCTATATAAGGTTTGGCGGAGTATATTTGCTCATTTTTATTCTTTTTATGTACGGGATTAGTTTAACTAGTGAATATTATTCCAATAGAAATATGTATTCTAATTTGTCAGCTGTTGTTGATGATATTAAGTCTGAAGATTCGACTGGTGTGGATTCAAGTTATCTTGTTTCATCGCCACTTATTCAATGGACTGAAATAAGCATGAAAGAAACCTATGATGACATATCTTTTTTCAGAAGCCCTTCTGGAATATTGATAGATTTCTACGTTAAGGATATATTTTCAAATAAATATGATAAATTTTCAAGAAATGATTCCTTAAAGGATGTCTGGAGTGCTAAGGAAGTCTGGATAGAAGAAACAGCTTACAATCAAAGATATTTGGTTATCTATGATAATCTGGTCCTCGACTTTGAAGCCGATAAGCCCTTATCAGCCGAAAATATTTCTTCTATTGTAGTGCATTTAAATAACTATATGAATAAAACATAGCCTGACGTATATCAGGCTATGTTCGATTTACCAGGCGACTCAATAAAATTTCACAATTAGAAGATAAACATTAAAATCCATAAAAAGATGAGTTTTTTTGTTTTAATATTTATGAAGAATTAAGAGTTTAGGAAACACCTATAAAATATTCAGGTGTTCCCTATTTTTTTAAAATGATTTAAACACTTATAAATAGCCCTTTTATTAATGAAAATATAAAATATCTAATAAGTATTTTCCATGAAGGTACCATGACCGCAACATACAAGAAAATACCCATATCTGTTGCTGATCAATTCTCTAATCTTGCTTGCTTTTGCAGAATCTACATTAACACTAGTCATCAGATAAGGAGCAAGAATATTAAAATCAGCCTGATCCTTGGAAAACCCCTTGATATTAACCAATAAGTCTCCAGTAAACACAATCTTTCTATCCTCGCAGACTAAAATAATCTCACCCTGGACATGACCGCCGTCACCTTCAAAAACTTCAAATACCAAGTCTCCAAAAGGTAGCTTACCAATTCCTGATAACAACTTATTGTCATTCTTTTCCCCGATTATCTTTAATTTATTCAAATCAACAGGTTGATAACCAGTTATGACCCTACTTAGTCTGGCATAAGGAGCATGGGTAGCATTTTGCTCTCTGTAGTTAATCTCACCATTGTTCTCCAGCCAGAAGTTCTCATAGGACCGGGCACTGACCAGCACCTCGTCGAAAATCGGTATCAAACCAGTATGATCAATATCAGAATGAGTAAGTACCAACCTCTTATTGCGCTTATAAAAATCAGGAAAGTAGTTATTCAAGATAATCTGCATCTCCCCCAGATAACAAGGAAAACCGCCATCTATAAATAATAGATCATTACCACTTTCCAGAATAAATACATTACTGCCATAAGGAGGCTCTATTAAATGTAACGTTATACCCTCAGATAACTTCCTATGACTGAATATTGGATTGAATTTCGCACCCTTACGGTTATATATGTAATTGGCAAATTTTCTGATGTATTCAAAGGTCTTATATGGGTTTTCATTTCTGGCATCTAACATCTGCATGATTTTATTAGAATTAATAATAACCTCGTTTGTCTGATCATGATTCAACTTAAACAAAGTAGTCATAGCATCGGCAAAGCCAAGATAGAAGACTGTATTATCCAACATCTTCTCTGTTATGTCATATTCTAGTATTTTAACCTTGCATAACCTTGATATCTCATCAAGCAACCTTTTTACCAAACCTGGATTCTCTATTACAAGACCCATTCTGAAATTCTGAAAATCAGTGTCGTTTTCTTGAGAGCTAATATATGAAATGTTAATCTCGTAACGATTTATTATTTCCAATATCGGCTTCACCGATCCTGGTACGTCGAGAAGTTTAAACTCTACCAGAATAACTTTATTCTTAATCGTATGCTTATTATCCAGCAGATAACCAAGATTCTTTAGTTCCTCCGTTATTTTTTCTATAATTCCCTCATCTCCATGAACATCAAGAAAAAGGGTGTTTGAGTCTATGACCTTGTTGTAGCTTACTCTGGTTATATTTCCTCCATACTTGGATACTATTTCACTTGCAATAAGGAACGCTCCTGCCTTGTCTGGCATTGTGGTAATATATGTCTTTGTCATTTTTTCATCTCCCAATTATACCTAAAAATATAAAAAGAGATGAGGGCTTGGATTCCCCTCATCTCTGTCATATCCAATGTATCTATACTATTATTCGTGTTTGGATGTATTTTAACATATAAACACACATGATTACAAGTCCTGTTTATTATAGATAACTTATTCACTTTTACTTGATTTTGCTTTTGTCATAACTTCTTTCATTGTATAACATAAAATCACCTTCTCTTTATAATTAAACACTCAAAAATATTATCAACACAATATATAAGTACCAAAGAACCCAGGCTAGAAGCACAACACCTATACTTGCCAATATCTTCATACCAATTTTCATATATGGTGAAATACCAAATCTAACACTATAAACAGCCCCTAAAATACCTAATGCAATAGGAACTAGTCCTCCTAGACTAACTATCGGAATTGCAAGACTGGTTACTATAAAAAACCAGGTCCATACAGGTATTTTTTCAAAAGGCATATAACCCTTGCCGCTATCTACATATACCCCATCAATAGTAATATCAGCTCTATTACCTATTACTACAAGTCGACATTCCTTACCACCTATATAAATTGCTTGATCCGAACCTTTATAGACTTGAAAAGGGACATTCATTAATTCTTGGGGCACCTCATTAATAAATAGTTTGTTTCTTCCTGTCCATATGCTTCTTTCCAAGACGACATGATACTCATTACCTTCAATATTAATATGCCATTCTTTTTTCCTTGCCATTTCATAAACCCCCATTAATTCATAATATACATTTCACTAATTGTACTATATCCTATTCAATTAATACACATTAATTAATATTTTTCGAAAAATATGACAATAAAAAAAGCCCCATAAAAAAGGACTTTTAAAGTACTGGTGCGAGAGATGGGACTTGAACCCACACGATCTTACTCACACGCCTCTGAAACGTGCGCGTCTGCCATTCCGCCACTCTCGCAAAAAAAGTATCTAGAATTTAGTTCCCTTTATTTTGTAACCTATCCGTTCGAATAGGTGGGTGTCCTCAATGAAATTTCAACTTTCCTCTGCCCCAAGGGACTTATAATAGGTCTAATATCAAAATCAAAATATTGAACTCCCGATTTAAATATGTAGATTCAAAATAAAGGGAGCTAAATGCTAGATAACTAAATGCGAGCCAACTTCTTATGACCTAATTATAACATAAGATAGCCTCATTTTTTCACTATCTCTACAATAGTTTTAATAAAATTTCACCATGTTTTTGTTAAAATTTATTAAATATGGTAAACTCAAACATATAAAGGATATAGTAAACACTTAGTCTAACTGAATCCTTTAACCAAGGAATAAGCCGGAGTAAGTTAATAATGACTTACTTCGTTTTTTTTTACTATAAACAGGAGGAAAATCTAATGAAAGAAAATAAACTACAACAGTTGAATATACTTGGTCAATCCATATGGCTTGACTACATAAGAAGAGACCTGATACAAGACGGCAAACTAAAACAACTAATATCAGAAGATAAAATAACCGGAATAACCTCAAACCCCTCAATATTTGAAAAAGCAATCATACAAAGCCAACTATACGATGAGGAAATCAAAAAAATGACCCAACAAGGAATAGATAGCCTCGACATTTATGAAGACCTAAGTCAAAATGACGTAAAAAATGCCGCACTAGAATTTCTGCAAACATATGATGAAACTAACGGCACAGATGGATATGTCAGCCTAGAAGTAAATCCCCACCTAGCCTACAATACAAAAGGAACAATAGCAGAAGCACACCGATTATGGGCAACACTAAACACTAAAAACATACTAATAAAAGTCCCAGCAACAAAAGAAGGCCTACCAGCCATCAAACAACTAATCAGCGAAGGAATCAACATCAACGTAACCCTACTCTTCGGACTAGATAGATATCGCCAAGTAGCTGATTCCTACATACTAGGCCTTGAAGAACGCTTAGCCAAAGGCATGCCCGTAAACAATATATCATCAGTAGCCAGTTTCTTTATCAGCAGAATCGATGGACTTATTGACCCAATGCTAGAAGAAATAATAAAACTAGAAGATGACAAAAAACAACACGCACAATCTCTACTAGGACAAGTAGCCATAGCCAATGCCAAAGCAGCTTACCAAATATACAAAGAAATCTTCACCAGCAAACGTTTTGAAAAACTAGCAAAACTTGGAGCTCACCCACAACGATTACTCTGGGCAAGCACCAGTACAAAAAACAAAAACTATAATGAATTAAAATATATTGAAACCCTAATAGGTACAAACACTATCAATACCATAACCATAGAAACTTTAGATGCCTATCGATATCATGGAAATCCATTATCTCGCCTAGAAGACAACCTCGAAGAAACTAAAAAGATTTTAACACAATTACAAGCAATTGGTATAAACCTTAATAAAGTCACACAACAATTAGAAGACCAAGGAGTCAAAAAATTTAGCAATTCTTTCGATTCATTGATAGATAGTATTGAAAAAAAAATAAACAGAAAGGATGATTAGTATGTTAATCAAAGCTAAATCCCTAAAAGGATACAAACTAAATAGTCTAGACGGAGAGATAGGAAATATAAAAGAATTATATTTTGATGACAACTATTGGACAATTCGCTATCTGATTGTAGAAACAGGAAACTGGTTACTAAGCCGTCAAGTTTTAATATCTCCTCATGCACTGAAGTCTGTTAATGAAGAAGATAAAACAATCTCAGTCAATTTAACTAAAAAACAAATTGAAGAAAGCCCTCCATTAAATAGTGATATACCAGTTTCACGACAATATGAAGAATCATACTACGGATACTATGGATATCCTCTTTATTGGGCAGGTGCATACATGTGGGGACCTTATCCTTATATTGTACGCGACAATGAAAATCTAAATGACACTGACCAAACAGATGAAGCTTGGGATTCACACTTAAGAAGCACAGAAGATGTCAGCAAATACAAAATACAAGCAACAGATGGGGAATTTGGTCACATTGAAGATTTTATTATTGATGATGAACTTTGGACTGTACGATATCTGATTATTGATACAAGAAAATGGTGGAAAGGTAAAAAAGTTTTAATATCTCCAGAGTGGATTGATAGTATCAGCTGGATTGAGGGTGATGTAAAAGTTTGCCTCAACCAGGAGGAAATCAAGCTATCTCCAGAGTACACAGATGATAAACTAATTACTAGAGATTTCGAAAGCGAAATGTATAAGCACTACAATAGACAATGTTACTGGGATACAAAGAAGTCTGATAACGAGAGTGAAAAATGATGAATATAGGAATAGCTGCAGACCATGGTGGATATGATTTGAAAGAAATAATTAAAAAACTCTAAAAGAAATAGGTCATGAAATATTAGATTTTGGTGCCATTATTCTTGATGAAGACGATGATTATCCAGATTATGTTATTCCATTAGCTAAAGCAGTATCAAAAGGCAAAGTATCTCGTGGCATTGCTATCTGTGGTAGTGGAGTTGGAGCCTGTATTGCAGCCAATAAGGTGCCTAATGTTCGTGCAAGTCTAATATCTGATTCCTTCTCTGCTCATCAAGGAGTTGAGGACGATAATATGAACCTGATTTGTTTAGGTGGAAGAGTAACTGGTTATGCCCTCTCTTTAGAATTAATTCAGATATTCCTAAGTGCTGAATTTAAAGATGACGAACGCTTCAAGCGAAGACTAGCAAAAATTACACAGTTAGAAAATAAATATAAACCATAAAAAAAGTACGGCAATAATACAATTGTATCAATTACCGTACCTATTTTGGTGCGAGGAATGGGACTTGAACCCACACGATGTTACTCACACGCCCCTCAAGCGTGCGCGTCTGCCATTCCGCCACCCTCGCATTGCTAATAATTATAACATAAAAAACCACTAATCTGAAACACTATTTTATCAATACCATATTTGATATAATTAAATACGAAAAACAAGTACAAAGGAGGACCCATGAACATCAAAGGAAACGCAATCATCGCCCAAGGAGGTGGCCCGACAGCAGTGATCAACCAATCACTGGCCGGAGCAGTACTAGAAATGAAAAAACACAATGAAATAACAAGAATATACGGAGCCCTACATGGAGTAAGAGGAATAATCGAAGAAAACTTCCTCGACCTGACAGAAGCTTCAAAAGAAAACCTAGAAGAAGTAGCCCAAACACCCTGTGCAGCACTACTATCCACAAGAGACAAACCAGACCAGGAATACTGCAAAAAAATATTCCAAGTCTTTAAAAAGTATGATATCAGATACTTCTTCTATATTGGAGGCAATGACTCCTCTGATACAGTCAGACTAGTCAATGAATACGCAGAAAATGAAAACTACGATTTCAAAGCCTTCCATATACCAAAAACAATAGACAATGACCTAGTAATAAACGACCACACCCCAGGATTTGGCTCAGCTGCAAGATTCGTGGCCCAGGCCTTCATGGGAGTGAACCTAGAAACAAAAGCCCTGGATGGCATCTACATAGGTATTGTAATGGGTAGACACGCAGGTTTTCTGACTGCTGCAGCAGCCTTAGGCAGAAGAAACCAAGAAGACGGACCACACCTGATTTACCTTCCAGAACGTCCATTTAACATAGACACTTTCCTAAATGACGTTAAAGAAGTCTACACAAAACTAGGAAGATGTGTCATAGCCGTATCAGAAGGAATAATTGACGAAGAAGGAACACCAATAGCTGCCAAGCTTAAGGAAAACGTCAGAAGAGACTCCCACGGAAATATAGAACTAGCCGGCGGAGAACTTGGAGACATGCTGAGCAAGGCAATTAAGGAAAACCTCAACATCTCCAGAGTCAGAGCCGATACTTTCGGCTACCTGCAAAGAAGCTTCCCAGGTAGTATTTCTGATACTGACCAAAAAGAAGCAAGACTAGCAGGAATGGCAGCTGTTCAGTTCGCTATGATGGAAGAATACCAAAGCGGATCAGTAATCCTTGATAGAACTGCTGAATACGAAATCCAGTACACTCTAACAGAACTAGAAAACATTGCAGCCAAGACTAAACATATGCCAGATGAATTTATCAATGAAGCAGGTAATCATATAACTGAAGCTTTCATCAACTATGGTGAACCACTAATTGGAACAGACTTCAAAAAGACAGTTTCCTTAGATGCACCAATGGTTAAAAAACTATAGAATAAAATCAATAAAATAAACAATATAATAAAGTAACAAAAAATGGACTATCACCAATCATATTAGATTTGTGATAGTCCTATTCTTTATTAATTATTGAACTAGCTATTCATAAATTTTGGCTTTCTTTCTTTCTATCTCTTTTATAGAATTTTTTACTCCGGTAATCATATTTTTGTATTCACTTTCCCATTGCTTGACCTCACTATCACTTAAATCAGTATCGTCTTTCAATTTTGATTTAGTTTCATTCAAATTTGCAATTTGAGCATTTAATTCTTTAATACCGTCGTTATATGTATTAATAAGGATATCTACAGAAGTCCCGGCACCAAAAGTGATTATTTCTTTTTCAATATCCGAAATAGCACGACTCGCATCAGAAATAGCTACATTATGCTTATATTCTGAGGGCTTATAGTGTGTATCTACTCCACCATCTTTATTATCATCACAACCTACAACTAAAATCATACCAATAGCCAATAAAAGCAAAACTAATATGTTGTTTTTTCTCATAATTGACCTCCTTTATATGTATTATATTATCTAATTAAATTCTATCACCGCTTTATTCAATTATCAACTTTTATTCAACTCATTTCCGAGTGATTCAATAGCCCAAAGTGGTAGATTTAAAAGCCAATCTTCTTTTTTGTAATCACTCATTGACGCTCTAGCAGAAATCTTTGGTTTATACTTTTCATAATAAGTTCTAAGACTTTTCGCTCTAAGATTCTCTTCAGCTTTAACCTCAACAGGCACTACCATACTACCAGTATCGACTAAAAAGTCAACTTCTGCATTTCCACGATCATTAGTCCAATAATATGTTTCCAATTCCTTAGAGGTAATTAACTGTTGTAAAACATACTGTTCAGTCAAGGCCCCTTTGAATTCCTTGAATAATTCATTGCCATTTAATAAAACTGACTGATTCAGCCTTACCATACAAGATAATAACCCAACATCTAACATGAATAACTTAAAAGCTTTAAGATCTTCATAGGCTTTTAAAGGCAGATTAGAAGAAGTCACTCGATTAACCTTATGAACAAGTCCACAATCAATAAGCCACAACATTGCCATTTCATATTCCCTAGCTCTAGCACCTTCTTTTATTAGGCCATATATGAACTTTTTATTTTCCTTTGTTAATTGTGAAGGTATGTTATTCCAAAGCATCCTTATTCTTGGTATCACTCCATTTGGTGCATGCTTCGAAATATCTTGTTCATATGCCATCAAGATATTCTCTTGTATACTTCTAGCTTCATTGAAATCCTTGTTTACTAAAAAAGCTGAAACAACTTCCGGCATACCACCAACATAATAGTAATATTTCAGTAAATTTATATATTCTTCCTTAAATGTAGTTGCCATCTCAAAGTTTCTTTTTTCTAAAAGATCAACAAACTGTTCCTTTCCCATTGCTCTCATAAATTCAGTAAAGGACAAAGGGTATAGGTCCATAAATTCTACTTTACCAACAGGAAATGAAGTACCCTCATGTAAGGCTACACCAAGCAGTGAACCTGCACAAACAATTTGATATTCTGGTGCATTCTCATTAAAATACTTAAAAGCAGTAAGTGCTTTTGGTACTTCTTGGATTTCATCAAAAATAAGCAATGTCGACTCAGGAACTATTTTCTGCCCAGAATATAATTCAAGCCCAGTTACTAAGCGCTCTATTTTCATATCCATTTCAAACAAGTCTTTCATCTGTTGATTATTATCAAAACTAATATATAATGTTTTTTCATACTCTAACTCGCCAAACTTTTTCATTAACCAAGTTTTACCAACTTGTCTTGCACCTCTAATTATCAAAGGTTTCTTTTTCTTTTTATTCTTCCAAACCAGAAGATTTTTCATTGCATTACGATACATAATTAATCACCTCTGATGTCATTATAAATCATAAACACACTTTTTACAACGAACTTTTGTGTTCTAAACACACTTTTTACAACGAACTTTTGTATTCTGAACACACTTTTTACAACGAACTTTTATTTTAAGACACAAAAAGGGGAAGAAACCTTAAAAGTTCCTTCCCATCTATTAATCTGTAAAAGCCTGATACAAGCCAGTATAAGTACCACCCAGAGCCATCAGCTCATCGTGAGTACCACTTTCAACAATACCATCATCAGTCAATACCAGAATCCTACTAGCACCCCTTACTGTAGACAACCTATGAGCAATAATAAAAGTAGTCCTATCCTTACACAAAATCTCCATCGACTTCTGAACAATCTTCTCACTCTTAGTATCAAGAGCCGAAGTAGCCTCATCAAAAATCAAAATAGGAGGATTCTTCAAGAAAATCCTAGCAATAGCAATACGCTGCTTTTGACCACCAGACAACTTAATACCCCTCTCTCCAACATAGGTATCATAACCATCCTCCAAGGACATAATGAAATCATCAATAAAAGCAAACTTAGCAGCCTCTCTAACATCCTCCATAGTATAATCAGCAATCCTACCATAAGCAATATTTTCAGCAATAGTCCCAGAAAATAAAAACACATCCTGAGCCACAGTACCAATATTAGCCCGAAGAGACAACATCTTCACATCATCAATAGGAATATCATCAATATAAATCTTCCCGGAATCAATCTCATAAAACCTAGGAATCAAACTACACAAAGTAGACTTACCAACCCCAGAAGGTCCAACAATAGCCACAGTCTCACCAGGACGAACATGAAGATTCAAACTACTAAGAACAAAATCCCCTTCTTCCCTATATCTAAAAGAAACATCCTCAAAACGAATATCACCCTTAACATCAACCAACTCAATAGCATTAACCTTATCAGCAATCTCAGGCTCCAACTTAATCAATTCATAAAAACGCTGATAACCTGCCATTCCCCTTTGGTAGAGTTCTGCAAAAGAAGCAACCTTCTTAATAGGCTGAACCATAATACCCATATAGAGTAGATATGCCACCAAATCACCAATATCAATCAAACCCCTATAAACAAAGGTACCACCAGCAACAAGACTAATCAAAGTCAACATACTTGCGAACCAATTAATACCACCACTAAAGACACCCATTAACTTAAAAGCATGAGTCCTAAGATCCTTAAACTTCTTATTACCAACATCAAACTTCTCACGCTCATATTCTTCATTAGCAAAAGACTGAACTACCCTGATACCAAGAAGACTCTCCTCAACTCTACTATTAACTTCACCAATAACCTTACGAATATCCCTAAAATTAGAACGCATAGAAATATTAATCTTAATAGTAAAATAGATCATAAACGGAATCAAAACAAAAGTAATAAGAGTTAGAGGCACATTTATTGATAATAGAATTAAAAATGAACCAACTAACATAATAGCTGATATGAAAACATCCTCCGGCCCATGATGAGCAAGTTCCGTAATCTCATTTAAATCATTAACAATCCTCGACATTAACTGACCAATCTTAGTCTCATCAAAAAACTTAAAAGACAACTTCTGAATATGAGCAAACAAATCCTTCCTCATATCATACTCAATCCTCACACCAAGCACATGACCATAAAAAGTCACAATATAGTCCAAGAAAAAACGAACAATATACAACAAAATAAAAACTACAGCAAAAATCCATAGAAAATCATAATTACCACTTGGTAAAATATCATTAATAAAAAACCTGCTAGCAAAGGGAAACAATAAATCAAAAAACGCCAACCCTAATGCCGCAAACATATCCAGAAAAAACAAACCCCTATGAGGTTTGTAATATTTTATAAAATCTCTAATCATTCTAATATCCTTCCTCCAAATCAAGAGATAGTAACAAAGCATCCTCATCAGGCTTCTGATAATAACCCTTTCTGCTCCCAACCAACTTAAATCCATAACTATAATAAAGAGCCTTGGCAGCTTCATTTGACGATCTAACATCAAGATTAACCACCTTACCTCCACCTATAACTGCCAACTTAATTAGTGCCTCTAAAATACTCTTACCAATACTCTGGCCTCGTCGCTCACCCAACACTGCAATATTAGTAATCTCCACCTGATCCACTACCATATAGAAACCACCATACCCTACAACTTCAGACCCAACTTCATCAGACACATCAACAGCAACAACATATGATGATAAACTAGACTCTAATCCCATAATAAAACTTTCCCTGCTCCAAGGAATAGAAAAACAATCCCTGTCAACTACCATGACACCATCAATATCCTCTAAGGACATCTTTCTAATAGTTATCATTTAACTTCATCTTC
>JBGSJN010000042.1:0-14809 GCA_041741995.1 Bacillota bacterium | reverse complement strand
AAAGTTCTAGACTTCGTGGCTGTTCATGATGTTGGTAGAGTGATTAATCCTATGATTCTTGAAGGACAGCTAGAAGGTGGAATTCATATGGGTCTTGGATATGCACTATCTGAAGAGATAACAATAGATGATAAAGGTAAGGTAACTTCAGATAGCTTCAAGAAATATCATATTTTTCATGCTAATGAGATGCCTAATATCAAGACCGGCTTTATTGAAGAAGGTGAATATGGAGGTCCTTACGGTGCTAAGTCAATTGGTGAAGCTGCCACTGTTCCTGTAGCAGCTGCAGTAATTAATGCAGTTGAAAATGCCATAGGCAAAAGAATTCACCAGTATCCAGCAAAACCAGAAAGAGTTCTAGCTTTGCTGAACAAGTAATAATCCTGGAGATCCTTCATTACATGAAGGGTCTCTCTTTTTGTTGATTTTTATTCGGATTTTTGTTTTAATTGTTATATGTGATTGATTGAAAAGGGGATACTATGGGAAAAATTAATTATTCAACATATTCTGGCGTGAAAAAAAGACTTTTAGAAATTTTTCGAAGTGAGAATTTTCCAAACAACAAGCTACCTTCAGAATCTCTTCTGTCCGCTCGCCTGGGAGTTAGTTTGGTAACCTTACGTGAATCCTTGCTTATGTTGGCTATGGAAGGTTTTATTACAAAAAAACATGGTTCTGGTAATTTTGTTCATCCTAGTGCGCTTGATCCTAAAATGAGAATTGATTTAGTTAATTCTTTTACAGAAATGTTGGAGCAAAGTGGCTATACGGCTGACTATATCCCAATGGGCCATATGATAGAAGAGGCTGATGAAGTAGTTGCTTCAAAATTAGGGATAAATATCGGGGATGAAGTTTTTACTGCTATTTGGCATTATCTAGCTGATGGCAAGTTAGCAATAGTTGCCTATAATCGTATTCCTTTAAATATATTTGAAAGAGATATTCCAATTAATATTCCAGCTATGAATATTGATGATTTTTTATGGGAGTATTGTCATCAGGAGACTTCTCATTCCTTGTCCAATTATGCACCATACTTATGTGATGAAAGATTAGCTAAGCTTTTCAACCTCCCTCTTCCTTCAGCAATCCTAGTTTGGAAGCAGGTATTTTACAGTGTTGCTGATGAGAAGTTATCTTTTAATGAGGTTTATTTTAATCCTGAAATCGGTGAGCTTATTACACTAAGAAATAGATATTTTAGAGAATAGGAGTTGAATCAGATGTCGAATGATTATGAAAAAAAGGCCCTAACATATTTTGGAAATGGTTTTAATTGTTGTGAGTCTACCTTATTGGTTGGTTGTGATATTTTAGGGATAAAAGACCCACTTATACCGAAGATAGCTACTTGTTTTGGTGGTGGCATTAATGGTAAAGGTGGTATTTGTGGCTTGTATACCGGGGCTATGATGTCTATTGGTATCAAGTATGGTCGTGATTCATCAAGTGAGAGTCGTGACCCGGCTCAAAATAAGGGTAAGGAGTTTCATGATTTTTGGCTTGCTAATATGAATAGGGTTGATTGTCGTGATTTACTTGATTTGGATTATCCAGAATCATTAACTGATCCCAAGGACAAGAAGACCTATAGTACTGAGAATTGTTGCAAACCAATGTGTACATTAGTTACAAAATGGTTAGAAGAGAATTTATAGGGTAAAGGGAAGCCGTTATGAACTTAACCCCAAAAATTGGACAGTTAATTAAGCAACTCTTATGGACTGAATCCGGTATTGCACCGGGCTCAGTCCTTTTAATTTACATTTAATACGTCTATTGTTGTCATACTCTATGTCTTCTTCAATTTCTTTTATAAGATGTTCTGCAGAATTGAATTCATTTTAGTATAGCCTTCGTTATGCCTTATTTATCTAATAACCACTCCAGAACATTGATTTTTTGAATCCCCTCATAGTTAGCCGTTCCAAACGCTTCATCAAGAGTCAGTAAATATTTGGGGTAATTATCTTGTATCTTTCTAAAAACTGATAATTCTCTTTTAAGAGTTCTTTCATCTAAAGTCGTTGCCGCTACTTGATAGTATTGGATTTCATCACCATTTATTGCAACGAAGTCCACTTCCTTATCATCAAATTGACCTATATATACGTCGTATCCTCTTCTTAATAATTCCAGATAAACAATGTTCTCCAATATATGACCAACATCGCTATCTTTTCCTCTTACCAGCATATTACGAAGACCTATGTCCACACAATAGTATTTGTTTTGTGTAGCTAAAAACTGCTTTCCTTTTAAATTATATCTATTTGCTTCGTATAATAGTAATGAATCTGTTAGTCCCTTTATATACTTATCAACTGTTTTTTGATCTATACCCTTACCTTGTGATTTTAAATAGTTAACTATTTTACTAGTTGAAACTTTATTCCCAATATTATGAAGTAAAAATTTCGTTATATTCTCAAGATTGATAATATCTGAAATTCTCAACCTAGTTACTATATCTTTTAATATGACAGAATTATATATATCTCTTAAATACTCCTTTGATTCTAGAACCGAGTAATCCAGTTTTGCAGTATAGGGAAATGAGCCATTTTCTATATATAAATTGAATTTGGCATTTAATGAATATTCCTTGAAATTTTCATTTAAACTATCGTGAAATTCCTTAAAGGATAACGGCAACATTTTTAATTCTACATATCTTCCAGACAAAAGGGTTGCTAGTTCACCTGACATAAAGTATGCATTTGAACCTGTTATATAGACATCACAATTATCTTTAAGAAAAAGGCTATCAACAGCCTTCTCAAATTGTTCAACATGCTGTATTTCATCTAAAAATATATAATTCATTTTATCAGGAAGAAGTCTGTTACCAATATAATCATAAAGCAATCTATAATTATTTAAATGTTCGAAATCTATATTTTCAAAGTTTATGGATATAATCTGCTCTTTATCAACATTATTATCTTTTAAATAATCCTGAAAAATTTCAAAAAGCGTTGATTTTCCACAACGTCTAACTCCAGAAACAACTTTAATAATTTGTTTCTTTTGCCATCTTATCAGCCAATTCAAATATTCTTTTCTCTCAAGTCTTTCCATAAATAATTACCTCCAATTACTAAGACTATTGTATCTTATTTAACCTAGAAAGTAAATAATATCAGGAATACATTCCTGATATTATTGTTTTTATGCAATTTTAAGGAATATATTCCTGAAATTTTACTTTTTATCCCTATATTTACAATTAATATGAGAAGCATCACAAAATGGTTTTATAGTTGATTCACCACACCTGCATAATACAACTCTGTTTCTACTTTCATAAACAAAGCCATCAGAGGATTCAATAGGTATACCACCTTTGACAAAGATACCACAACTAACTCGCTCCTGTGGATCTTGTAATATTTCAATACTTTCAGGATATTCAGGATCTATTTCATAACCATCTTTTTCCCTGGCAACCAGTCTACCTGTTGGACACTGGTAAGCTGCTATAATAGCTTCACTTTTTAAGCCAGGATCATCTGACCACTGAGTTAGCTCCCAAGCATTTCCTTCTTCTCTATGACAAAATCTGGCATAAGCACACCTATCATCATCTAAAAGATCAAGATCCGGTCCCTCTAATATTTCTACTCTATTATGATAAGGTTCCCTGGAGGCCTTCTCTGTACCGACAAAACCAACCTCTGTATGAGTTCCATCACAATAGGGACTGGTCTTGGTCTTCCCACATCTACAAAGTGAATAGGTTTCTTTATGTTCAAAATGCTCCCCATCTTTATATACATATCCTCTACCCTTTGGGGTAATGATTTTTTCCGAGAGATTAATCCCGCCTGTTACTATATATGGTCCATCCTTAACTATTTTTATTTTGCCTTTTTTGTTTTCATCGCTCATTTCAATTCCTCTTTTTCATAAATATTTATGTCCTAATTATATCACTCAATGAATATTTTAAAAGGTAATATAATATTTCAATATATATTATCATAAGTTTAATAAACCATAACTAATTGCTAATCTATTTACCCTTACTAATTCTAACAAGTCTTGGTCGGTTAAACCTTTGAGTCAATATACAAGGTACATTGACAATTAGTGCATAAACTAACATAATCCAAACAACATAATCAGGACTCCAAAGACCAAAAACCCAAAATGGGAAAATCTCCAACCAGTGCATAATCTCAGCCCTGCCAGTTTCTATAATGAATTGATTCAGATAATTAGAATCACTGCTAATCAATTCCTTCTTCCTGAAACCACCCTTATAGGCAGCGGCACCATCAGGAAGAAGATGCTTCCACTTGGGAACTCTTAAGACCCTCCTATAAAATGCTGTTTCCCATTTCCTGCTTCTAAGTATTAAATTATCTGGTTTAAAGTATCTGTCATCCATAAAATTAACTATATAGGCAACAGCCAGCTGCATAAGAGGCCAGCCTATAAAATAGGACAGCAACATCAGCCAGTTTGGTAAGTAGAATATTTGCATTTAAAGTTTTCTCCCTTTCCAAGTTGTTGATTTAAATATATAGGTAGCTATAACTGAGTAAAGATAAATAAGGTGAAAAACCAATAAATATATTGGATATACTAAACAAATATACAAAGGATATGAACCAATAGTCCTAGCCGCTCTATAAATCAACAAGACACTATAAATATAAACTCCACCATAAAAAAGAACTTCCTGCCCTCCACTTAAAGAAATAGCTTTAATAAACAGGGTAGGTAAAAGTATAAGAAAACCTATCCACCATACTATAACAATAAACAACCACCTTTTCATAGAAAAAGAACCACTAGCAAAATTTTTTGACCAGCCTTCAATAAAATCCTTTGCTGACTTAGAATACATTCTAAACCTTATATCCTTACCACCTAGAAACAGTTTAATATTAATACCATGTCGTCCAAGGTACTTCCCTAAATCGAAATCTTCTATAACATTATTTTTAACTCTTTCATAACCACCAAATTTACTGAAAATCCTTTTTTCAATCAACAATACCGGACCAAAGAAACCCTGAGTGACTTTATTTCCTAGTAAACTAAGACCAGTCCCACAGACCTCTATTAAATTAAAAAACAGTGATAAGTATTCATACTGTTTTTTCATTGTATGATAAGGTTGGACTGAGATAGGTTTACCAGTGAATAAATATCTATCAACCAATAATTCAACAGCCCTATCAGATAATCTAACATCAGCATCAAAAAACAGAAGCAACTCTCCATCAGCTGCTCTTGCTCCACTTTGACAAGCCCAGGCCTTACCTTTCCAGCCTTTTGGTAATTTATCTACACCGATTCCTTTAACCTTTACTAATCCAATTTCTGTATATTTTTTAACTATATTAGGTGTTCTATCTGTAGAACCATCATCTACACAAATTATTTCATGTATCGGATAGGTTTGTTTCATCAAGTCACTAAGCATATGAGGTAGATTATTTTCTTCATTTCTGGCTGGAATTATGATAGATACTGAAAGATAGGTCACACCACTCCTATTTTCTATTGCATCTTTCATAACTGCCCCAATCTTAGGCAACTTGAAAAAAAGCATCAAAGTGGCTAATACACCAAATATTAAAGTTGAATAGATAATTATTAGCATTAAGTTATCCCCCTATTTTAACTATCCATGGCTTTCTTGAATTTATCAGGGCCAATATGACAATAACCACCTGGATTCTTATCAAGATACTTCTGATGATATACTTCTGCAGTAGTATAATTATCAAGAGGTAAAACTTCAATTGCAATCTTTTCTTCATATCTAGCTTGTAAATCCTCAATGGATTTTTGTATTATATCATAGTCACCTTCATCCACATAATAGATACCAGATCTATACTGACTGCCTACATCGTTACCTTGTTTATTAATTGAGGTAGGATTAATAACATCATAGAAAAGGTCAAGTACTTTTGTAAGATTAATAACCTCTGGATCATAGACTACCTTGACTGCCTCTGTGTGACCAGTGTTTTTATAGCATACATCCTGATAGGTCGGACACGGTGTATTACCATTAGCATAACCGACTTCTGTACTGATGATTCCCTTTATAAGAGATAGATATTTTTCTGTTCCCCAAAAGCAACCACCTGCAAGAATAATTTCTTTATCTTTTGTAGCCATATTTTCATCTCCTATCCAAGTAAATTTATATATAGTATTTTCCGGAACTTCAATGATAGGTTCCTTAACGCTGAAAATACCAACTAATCCTTTTTCTTTAGCACAAAGACTAAAGTGAGTAGCTGCAATTCCCATATCAATTCTTTGAATATCATAAGGAAAAATCTTACTATAACCAGGTGTCTTGTACTCAAAGAAATGGAACATATTACCTTCCATAACTATTCTCCAAGGTTGTTTATTGGAAGCTGAAGGACCTAGTTTAACCATTTCTAACACATCAATATAACTACCTGCATCCGTAGTTGATAAAGGGCTATTAAAGTCACTCTTAAAGAACAACTCCTGCCATTCTTTCCTTGCATCTCCCTTTGACATAGATCTCATAATTCTGTCTGTTATGGTCTTCTTTTCTGCAATATAGCCGATTGGAACAATAATAGGAATTATTTCATTATCTTGTAATTTAGCTGCCTTGGCAAATTGACTTCTGTTAAAAGTTCCACCAAGCCAACAACTACCAATACCAATACTAGTCAAATATAGTATCAACTCCTCCAACTCATAACCTAAAGCTTCAAGTGCAAAACTCTCATCTACTAATGTTGCAGTAATGAAATTACTTGGATTTCTAATAATTCCATAAGTACCTAGCTTTTCTATTGTTTCTTTTTTGTTATTTACTAGTATTTCGTACTTTATTTTTACATCATAGGGGTTGGTTAATTTCTTTATATATTCTAGAATCATTTTTTTTGTTTCTTCTTTAATTGGCTTGTTTTCAAAAGATCTGGTTGATTTTCTTTTGGTTATTGTTTGGATGATGTCCTTCATTTTTCGCCTCCTCTATCAAGCTTTAAATATCATATATTTTGATAATACCCTTTTAACTGCTTAATGGCAAGAGCTGTAAAAAAGGCACCTCTTTATGAGGTGCCTAACTTATTATAACCAAAACTTAAAATTGGTTTTGTTATTCTACTAGTTTAACTACTTTCAAACCAAAGTTAGCATTAGGATCAAATGTAATTTCCCCAGATGGTATTTCTACATCTTTAAGGAATCTACCTTCAAACCAAAAACTTGTAGTATAAGAGTTTTTATGTACTTCTTGAATGTAGAAAGCAGTAAATCCAATTATATTAATTGGAGTATGATCACTTGTATTACGAGACAGCATTTGTTGCACTACAGGTATTAATATTACTCGGCCATCACCAACTTTTGCTTTTGTATAATCTGTGTTTGGATCTCTTGACACCCTTTTTGCAAAAGCGTCAACAGAAGTCTTACCACCACTAGATGGTGCATAATAGTACATAGTTTCACCAACAGTAAAATTGTCATGATAGCCATTTTCCAACCAATTTACATATTGTGTAAAGCCTGTATTGTTTTTAATATATACATTCATATAATCAAAGTGGTATGGATATATACCTCCAGTACTTTCATTGAATTTCAGCTGTGCCTTCTTAACAAAACCCGTTTTGTTATTATAGGTTATATTATACCAAGTTTGATTATTTACAACAGTTGAATAATTATATTTCACAGTCGCATTATTTGGAATCACTATTAATGTACTACTTGAATCCCTAGTGCTTTGTTTTAAATTAACCGATCCTATTGCAGTATAGAAATTTGTAGTTACTAATGGATAATTCTTATAAACAGGGTCATTCCTATAATCACTTGGATAACTGTAGTCAGAAGGATATGGCCCACTACCATACATACGCATTACATAAACTTCATCAAAATTAAACTCAACTGGTTGAGGTATAACAAATGGTACAATCCAAGGTACACTAGCTGCAAAACCAACCATTGCCTTAGCCTTTACTTTAGCATTCAATGTTTGTAGACCAAATGTTCTTGCAAAAAACATAGACACTTCACCATCAACTACAGCCCTTATAGAATGATTTTCGTCTCCTAAGGTTATACTAATATCATCTTCGTCTATTTCCATTCCATTGAGTTCCAGATAGTTTAATACTAGTGCCCTCGCCTTATCTGGGTTTTCCGGAAGTTCTTGAACTGCAGCAAGAGTTGCCGCATCAATAGCTGTTTGCATTCTGTTTTTTGATAAATTATATAAACCTAAATCGATAACTAATGCGGCTATGCCAACTAATAGTACTACAAACAAAATTAAAAAAATCGATGATTGACCATCCTGGTTTTTAAAAAGTTTTTCGATTAGGCCCTTAAAATATCTTTTCATTTTCAACCCTCCTTTTTCGGAATATATATTATGGACAAGTCAATTTATTTTATTATTATGCTAAATTTAATATATTCTTTCTCAACTTTATTTTATATAAAATTTCACTAAAAGTAAAGAAAATAAAAAATTAAGACAAATTAAAAATAATTTAATTTGTCTTAATTACCTATTTTTTATAATAAATTGATTTTTACCATTTTCCTTTTGTCATATGACCTGCAATTTCTGCTTTGCTTCTTTGTTTAATAACCCATGCTTCATCACAAGCTTTAGCAAAAACAGATACACAATTAGGGTCTAGATCTATTTCAATACCTTCCAAGGCAAGATCAGCAATTTTCATAGATAGTTCAATAATCTCCATATGAATATCATTGGTACGATCTGATGTATAAACTTTTTCAGCATCCTCTTCTGATAGTGCTACAAACTTCTCCTTAGGTGCTCCACATTTAGGACAAACATCTGGTGCATTGTCATCTTCGTGCATATAACCACAACTACTACATTTCCATAACATAATTAAAATCCCCTTTCAAAATAAAATCTTCTATGTATATTTGATAATACTACTTTTTTGATAGGTTATCAAGATAATAATTACACCACTTATCTATAACTAACTAATTCCCCAACACTCTTACGCTTTGGCATAGCTGGTTCCTCATCAGGATAACCTAAAGCCAACATAGCACCCAGTTTTTGTCCCTCTGGAATTCCAGCAGCTTTTGCTACCAAATCATCGTCAAAGACACCCAATATAACACATCCTAAACCTTCAGCATAAGCTGCCAAAGAAAAAGATTGTGAAGCAACACCAGCATCAAACATTTCCCAACGATCTTCCTTGCTAGTAGAATAATTACCATCCTTATCATAACCACAACGACCAGTTATATAAGAAACAAGCACCACTGCTGGAGCATTTCTAATAATATTAGCATTATGTTCAAAGCCCATGACACAATCGTCAGCCAACTTATTTAATAAAGTTTTATCCTCTACTACAATATATCTGGCAGTCTGGGAATTTTTCCAGGAAGGAGAGAATGAAGCACCCTCCACTATCCTTTCAATAACCTCATGTTCAACCTTAATATCCTTGAACTTTCTAATACTTCTTCTTCCACTTAAACATTCTTTAAAATCCATTATTATTCCTCCTTAAAAATCCTTAAACCTAGGTTTTCTTTTTTCAACAAATGCTGACATACCCTCTTTGGACTCATCATTTGTAAAACAACTGGTCCATTCTCTATTTTCAACAGCCAGGCCATTTTCTAAATCAACACAGCCGCCTTCATTTATGGCTTTCTTGGCCATTTTCACAGCTTGTATACCATTGCTTATAATTCTCATAGCCAAGTCATTAACAACCCTATTTAGAGCTTCAGGCGCCACAACCTTACTAACCAGCCCGATTCGATAAGCTTCTTCGGCACTAATCATATCTCCAGTAAAAATCAACTCCTTGGAATATCCCTGTCCAACTAACCTCTGAAGACGCTGGGTACCACCAAAACCAGGAATAAGACCTAGCTTAACCTCAGGCTGACCAAACTTAGCTCTACTACTAGCCACCCTTATATCACAAGCCATTGCCAACTCATTACCACCACCAAGAGCATAACCATTAATTGCCCCTATTACAACCTGAGGCAAATTCTTCAATCTAGAAAAAACAGACTGAGCAAGTTTGGAGATTTCCTCACCTTCCGCCTCATCCATATCCAACATTAAGGAAATATCAGCACCAGCAACAAAGGCCCTGCCACCAGCACCTCTGACAATTAGTACCTGAACAGTCTCATCTTTTTCCAACTTCTCAACTACAGCCCCAATTTCCAAAAGGGTTTTCCTGTTTAACGCATTTAAGGATTTAGGTCTATTTATAGTTAAATAACCAATTCCATTGTTCACATTATAGAGAATATTCTCCATCCCCATATACTTATTTGAAGAAGGAGCCACATAATCCATACCTTCCTCCTTAGCTTTCCTAATAGCAGATATTAGTGGAGGTAATATTGTATTTACATCTCCAACAATACCAAGATCTGCCACATCAAAAATAGGAGCAGTATCATTTTTATTAATACCAATTACCAAACCGGAATTTTCCATCCCGGCTACGTGTTGAATAGCACCGGAAATACCACATGCCAGATACAAATCTGGTCTTACTGTCTTACCAGTCTGTCCTACTTGTTTCTCTGTCTCCAACCAACCGGCTTCAACTGCAGCTCTTGAACCAGCTACTTCTCCACCAATGACTTCTGATAGTTCTTTCAACTTGTCAAAGTTTTCTTTACTACCTACTCCACGACCACCACTAACTACATATTTTGCTTTAGTAATATCAGAACTTTTTTTCTCTTTCTTAATAACTTCCAATATTTCAACTCTATCTCCGATTCCTGAAAAATCAATATCAACTACATTAATAATTCCTTTTCTATTTTCGTCCCGTTCTATAGGTTGCATAACTCCTGGTCTTATAGTTGCCATTTGTGGTCTATGATTTCTACATTGAATAACTGCCATCAAATTGCCACCAAATGCTGGTCTGGTCATATGTAGATCCTTTGTTTCTGGATCAATAAACACGGATGTACAATCAGCTGTTAGTCCAGTTTTTATCCTGGCAGAAATTCTAGGTCCTAAATCTCTACCAATTGATGTAGCACCAATTAGTAGAATCTCTGGATCCCTATCTAAAACAATATCCGTTAATGCTTTAGCATAGGGTTCGGTCATGTATTCCTTAAGTATCTTGTGATCAACAACTATAACTTCGTCAGCACCATATTCAATTAGTGCCTCAGCTTTATCTTCAATCCCGCTTCCTAATAGTACACCAACGACCTTCTGCCCTAGGTCTTCGGCGAGTGAGCTGGCTTCCCCTATTAGTTCATAGCTGACATTTTGGATATTTCCATCTCTTTGTTCTATGAAAACAAATATATCTTTACTCAAAATTATTCACCCCTATATAATATGCCCTTCTTTTAATCTTGCCATTATAGCTTCAACAGCTTCATTATTAGTTAGCCCCTTTAGGACTGTCCCTTGTGACTTTTGTTCCTTGGTATAGGATTTAACTACTTTTGTCGGGGAACCCTTAAGTCCAATGCAACTTTCATCTAAGAGATTTTTAAGTTCCTCATATCCAAAGCGCCTTATCTCCTTTTTATCAGCATCAAAAACACCAGCTACAGTCAAATACCTAGGCTCCTTATAGCCGCTTATAGCTGTTAGAAGACAAGGGAATTTGACTCTGATTTTATGATATCTATCTTCAAATTGCCTCAATACAATCATTGACTTTCCAGCATCAACATCATCATCATATGAAAACTCCTCACAATAACTCACATGAGGTATCCCAAGGTGTTCTGCTATTTGAGGTCCAACTTGTGCTGTATCTCCATCGATTGCTTGTCTTCCAGTTATTATTAAATCAAACCCAATTTTTTTAAGTGCTGCTGCGAGTATTGTGGAAGTTGCCAAGGTATCAGAACCACCAAATTTTCTATCTGATATTAGATAAGCTTCATCACAACCCATTGCCAAAGCTTCCCTTAAAGCGATTTCTGCCTGTGTGGGACCCATGGAAACTACAATAACTTCACTATTGCCAATTTCATCCCTTAATGTTAGTGCTGCTTCAATACCAGCCTTATCGTCAGGGTTGATAATACTTCTGACTCCTTTTCTTATAAGGGTATTTGTTACAGGGTCAAGGGTAACTTCACTGGTATCTGGCACTTGTTTCATACATACTAATATTTTCAAAATCTTACCCTCCCTATATCTTCAAGGAACCAGCTATGACCATTTTCATAACCTCAGAGGTTCCTTCATAAATTTCAGTAATCTTGGCATCCCGCATCATTCTTTCTACAGGATATTCTCTTGAATAACCATAACCACCAAGTAGTTGTACACATACTCGGGTGACTTCATTAGCCACTTCTGACCCAAAAAGCTTACACATTGCTGCTAAATCGCTATATTCTTTCTTGGCATCCTTAGCCATTGCTGCTCTATAGACCAGTAGTCTTGCAGCATCTATTTTAGTTTGCATTTCCGCTATTTTGAACTTGGTATTTTGGAAAGCCGCTATTGGCTTGCCAAATTGTTTTCTTTCTCTGACATAGTGCATAGCTTCATTTAATGCTCCTTGGGCTATACCTACTGATTGGGCTCCTATGCCTATTCTTCCACCGTCAAGTGCTTTTAAGGCTATTTCAAAACCTTCACCTTCACGACGGAGCATGTTGATAGCAGGCACTCGCACATTATTTATAGCTACTTCACAGTTTGAGGAGGCTCTGATTCCCATTCTTGGGATACTTGCGCCTACACTTAGTCCTGAAGTTCCTGCTTCTACTATAAATGCTGATATTCCATCTGTTCCTGCAGCTTTGTCGGTTACAGCAAAGATGATGAAGATGTCCGCAAATCCTGAGTTTGTGGTAAATACTTTTGATCCATTTAATAGATAACTATCTCCATCAAGTATTGCGCTTGTTTGTTGACCTCCTGCATCAGATCCTGCATTAGGTTCTGTTAGGGAAAAACAGCCAATCATTCTTCCATCTATCAATGGTCTTAGATATTTCTCCTTCTGCGCTTCTGTTCCAAAGTCGTTAATACAGGAACAGCATAATGAGGTGTGTACTGATATGGTTATACCTGAACTAGCATCAATTTTGGATATTTCTTCCATGCAAAGTGCGTAGGCTAGAGTGTCTCCTCCAGCTCCTCCATATTCCTTTGAATATGGAATACCAAAAAGTCCTACCGATTGCATTTTCTTCAGTAGTTCCAGATCAAATTTTTCTTCTTCATCCATTTTTCTTGCTATTGGTTTTATTTCTTTTTCAGCAAATCTTTGGTAGAAGTCTTGTAATAGTTTGTGGGTATTTGATAAGTTAAAGTCCATTTATTCATGCTCCTTGATATATTGCTGCAAACGTTTGCAGTTCCCTGTAAAAAAATATTTCTACATAATTTAAATATAGAAATCTTCTATTGATTTCTATTTAACCATATATGATTTTATTTGTCAATTAAGGCTTCTGACTGTTTTACGTTCAATTATGCTCATAGTGTATGTTTTAATTAGATTGTCACGTTCTGGATTGTTTATTCTATCAATTATTGCTTCAGCTACTTCTTGTCCCATACCATAGTCATCATATTCCATAGTAGTTAAGGGAGGATTCAAAGATTCACTTCCTGGTTCGTTGTTAAAGCCTATTACTGAAATATTTTTCGGCACTTTCAAACCCATAGAACTTATGGCTCCAATAACGCCAACAGATAATGTGTCAGAACCAGCTACTATAGCTGTAGGTTTATTCCCCTTTTCCAAGAGCTTCTTAGTTGCCAGCCAACCTTCCTTGGAAGACCAAAATGCATCTGCAATCATATTTTCATCTACTATTAGTCCATATTTAATCATGGCTTTTTTAAAAGCAGATACTTTCTTTAATCCTGCAAAGGATTCCTTGTCTCCAACAACAAAACCTATTTTGGTGTGTCCCTTGTCAACTAGGTATTTAATTAATTTGTCAAAGGCTCCTTCAACGTCTAATATGAAGGTGTCTATTCCTTCCTTTGATCCATCCCTATCTATAAATACTTTTGCAATCCCAATAGATAATTCTTCATATTTAGGCATCATGGATGAGGCAAAAATAACACCATCAATATGGAGTTCCGATATTTTTTGGCATATCTTTTTTTCTAGCAACTCATCCTCGTGAGAACTAAATATTACCATTGAATAGTCTTTTTGCATTAGTTTTTCTTGTATACCCCTGGCTAGATTAGCAAAGGACAGAGTTGTAAAATTTGGAACTACAAGGGCTACTATCTTACTTCTTTTTGTTTGCAGTCCTCTAGCAAAGGGGTTTGGCTGGTAGTTACACTCCTTGACAAAGCTCATTACTCTTTCTCTGGTTTTTTCATTTACCATTTCTGGATGGTTTAGTACTCTTGATACAGTTGAAGGGTTTACTCCTGACATCTTAGCTATTTCTAGTATGGTTATAGTGTCTTTCTTGGTCATTGTCTACCTCTATTTCTTGAAAATATCTGGTACATATCCTGGTTTAATATATAGGGTTTCTTCCTTGTTCATTATGTCTGGTCCATATACTTTTTCAGGCCAGTCTTCTGGTGTTGTTTCTTCAAAGGCAACTGATATACTTGATTCTGGCGTTCCTAATATATCTACTGTCATTTTCTTTATTTCTTCTGCTAATTGTCTTTTCTTTTCTTCTGGTTTACCTGTCCAGAGTTTTACTATAATATGTGGCATTCCTATTACCCCCTATAATTATTCTGCTTCCACTTACTTAGTCTCTCTTTTACGTTATTATTGTTTTTAATTTCATCATGTTCTGAGGCATC